>NZ_JBHVVN010000018.1:0-80491 GCF_042882685.1 Pseudarthrobacter sp. NPDC058196 | reverse complement strand
GGTCACCAAAGGTGACCAGCCCGCCGTCGTACGCGTTTAAGCCTTACTTCTTGCCCTGGTTGGCGACGGCCAGGATTGCCTGCTCGGCGGCCTCGGGGTCGAGGTAGGTTCCGCCGGGCTTGACCGGCGTGAAGTCATCGTCGAGGTCGTACACCAGCGGAATGCCGGTGGGGATGTTCAGCCCGGCGATAGCCTCGTCGCTGATGCCGTCCAGGTGCTTGACCAGCGCGCGGAGCGAGTTGCCGTGGGCGGTGACCAGGACGGTCTTGCCTGCCTTGAGGTCTTCCTTGATGTCCGACTCCCAATAGGGCAGCAGGCGCACCAGGACATCCTTGAGGCACTCGGTGCGCGGGAGGGCGTCGCCGAGGCCGGCGTAGCGCGGGTCGTGGGCCTGGGAGAACTCGGAGTCGTCAGCCAGGGGCGGCGGCGGGGTGTCGTAGGACCGGCGCCATTCCATGAACTGCGCCTCGCCGTATTCGGCCAGGGTCTGGGCCTTGTCCTTGCCCTGCAGCGCGCCGTAGTGGCGTTCATTCAGGCGCCAGTCACGCTTGACCGGGATCCAGCCGCGGTCGGCTTTGTCCAGCGCGATGTTGGCGGTGTTGATGGCCCGCTTCAGCAGGGAGGTGTAGAGCACATCGGGGAGGATGTTGTTCTCCACCAGCAGCTCACCGCCGCGCGCTGCTTCCGCGCGGCCCTGGTCGTTCAGGTCAACGTCCACCCAGCCGGTGAACAGGTTCTTGGCGTTCCATTCGCTGTGGCCGTGGCGCAGCAGGATCAGCTTGTAAGTCATGATTTTCATCCTAGCCGAGCAGTGTTGCCGGCCGCCCAGCGTTACAACGCGGGACAAGCCTTTGGACCCGGCTCCGCCCCCGCGGGGATAGGGTGGGGCCGTGGTTCAAAAGGCTGAACGGGTGAATTCCCCGCAACTCTCCGGCAGGACATCCGCCTCCCGGCAGGGCCGGCCGGTCGGCAACGTCACCCGGGGAACCACCAACCCCAACCGGATGCGGCGGGTGGACCGCTGGCTGATGGGGCCGCAGGCGTGGCGGCTGCGGGCCGCGGCCGACCCCCTCGTGGTGGACCTGGGCTACGGCGCCACCCCGGCCACCGCCGTCGAACTCTTTGAACGGCTCGCCGCAGTGCGGCCGGACGTCCGCGTGTGCGGCATCGAAATTGAGCCAGGACGCGTGCGGGCGGCGCTCCCGCTCCAGCGTCCGGGACTGACCTTCCACGTGGGTGGTTTCGAACTTCCCATCCCCGGCCGTCCGGTCCTGGTCAGGGCATTCAACGTCTTGCGCCAGTACGAGGAAGCGGACGTGCCGGGAATCTGGCGCCTGGTGCAGGACCGGTTGGCCCCGGGCGGCCTGTTCGTCGACGGCACGTGCGACGAAGTGGGCCGCCGGGTGGCGTGGGTGGCGCTCGACCGGGAGCGGCCGCTGTCGTTGAGCATTTCGGTCCGCTTCGGCAGTTTCGACCTGCCCTCAGAGGTGGCCGAGCGCCTGCCGAAGGCCCTCATCCACCGCAATATCCCGGGCGAACCGGTACATGACTTCATGTCGGCGATGGACCGGGCCTGGTTGGAATGCGCGCCCCTTGCCTCGTTCGGCAACAGGCAGCGCTGGGTGGGCATGTGCCGGAGCCTGCGCGACGCCGGGTGGCCGGTCCAGGACGGCCCGGCCAGATGGCGGCTGGGCGAATTAACCGTGGGCTGGGACGCCGTGGAACCTGGCTACCAGGGGCCGTAGGGTCCCGCGTTGCGGCTGCCGCCGCGGCCGGCGTCCTTCACGGCGGGGCGGACATCGGCGAGGTAGACGGAGGCTGCCACCACCGCGGCGAGCCCAAACAGGCCAAGGGTGCTGACGATGCCGCCGCCGGCGCCGAACAGCGAAATCACGCCCACCAGCGTGGCGCCGCCGGTCAGCGCAAGCCAGAAGGCCTTGGTCCGCTTGCCGGTCGCCTCGAACGCGTTGGCCCGGTGCCGGACACAGTCCACCAGCGCCCACAATTCGAGTCCCAAGGCCACCAGGCCAAGGATAAAGAACACTGCCTGCTCTACAGGCCGAATAATCAGTTCACCGTCCACAAACCCAGCCTAGCCGCCCAGCGTGTCCAGCGCCTGCTTCAGGTCCGCCCAGAGATCCTCCACGTTTTCGACCCCAACGCTGAGGCGTACCAGGTTTTCCGGCACGCTGGCAGGTTCCGCCGCGTGCCGGCGACGGCGTTCAATCAGGGACTCGACGCCGCCCAGTGAAGTGGCGGGGAGCCACAATTCGAGGGCCTCCACCACCTTGTCCGCCGCATCGGCACCGCCCAGGCCCGCGGCCGGCGCCACCTGGATGCAGATGATGGAGCCGAAGCCCTTCATCTGGGCCTTGGCCCGCGCATGGCCGGGATCCGACGGGAGGCCCGGGAAGCGGATGGATTCAATCGCGGGGTGCGCCGCGAGGCGTTCCGCGAGGAGCATTGTGGAGCTTTGGGACCGTTCCACCCGCAGCGCAAGGGTCCGCAGCCCGCGCAGCGCCAGCCATGCTTCGAAAGGACCGGCGATGGCGCCGTGGATGATGCGGTGGTGGAGCAGGGCGGACCGGATGTCCGGGTTGGAGGTGACAAGCGCTCCCAGGACGACGTCGGAGTGGCCGGCGAGGTATTTGGTCACCGAGTGGAGCACGACGTCGGACCCGAGCCGGAGGGGCTGCTGCACCAGGGGGGTGGAAAAGGTGTTGTCCGTGACCACGATGGCTCCCGCGGCGTGGGCGGCCTCGGCGACGGCCACCATGTCTGCGATCCCCAGCATCGGGTTGGTGGGGCTTTCCAGCCAGAGCATGGCCGCGGCCCGGGCCGAGGGACCGGTGGGCGCCAGTGCGGCTTGGACCGCCTCGGTATCGGCGATGTCCACGGTGCGGAGCTCGATAAAGCCCTTCTGGGCAAGTTCGGAGGCCATGACCAGGGAGCCCGAATAGCTGTGGTCCGGCATCACCAGCACTCCCCCGGCCGGGATCAGGGACAACGCCGAGCTGACGGCCGCCAGGCCTGAGGCGTACAGCAGGCCCGGCAGTGCGGAACCTTCGAGCTGGCCCAGCGCCTCCTCGAAGGGATCCCACGTGGGGTTCGAATAACGGCCGTAGCCGCGGTCCCCGTCGCCCAGCGGACCGGTGCCGAAGTAGGTGGAGGACAGGGTGATGGGCGGGTTGACCGGCTGGTCCCTTTCCCGGGGCGGACGTCCGGCCGCGACCACCACGGTCTCGGGGGAAAGGGACGCGGCATGGTGCTCGGAAAGACTCATGCTCAAAAGCGTACTGTCCGGCCCGGATCCGCCTGAAAGGGGTGCCGCTGTGTGGACGCCCGGCGTTTACCGGGCGTCCACACAGGGTGCGGCGGCGGGACAGGAAATGTCTGCCCGGCTCGGTAGGCTTGGGAGGTGAGCAAACAAGAGGCGGGCGTATTCATCGCATTCGAAGGTGGCGATGGCGCCGGCAAGTCGACGCAGGCGGCCCGGCTTGCGGCTGAATTGGAGTCGCGGGGGTACACCGTGCGCCGCACCCGTGAACCCGGCGGCACCCCCGTAGGCGAAAAGCTGCGTTCACTGGTCCTGGACCATGGCAACGGCGAGATCGACGCCCATACCGAAGCCCTTATTTTTGCGGCGTCCCGGGCCGCCCACGCCGCGCAGGTCATCCGGCCGGCGCTCGGCCGCGGCGAAATCGTGCTGACCGACCGCTACATAGACTCTTCAGTGGCCTACCAGGGGGCCGGCCGCGACCTTGGCCAGGATGCCGTCAAGTCCCTCAACGACTGGGCCACCTCGGGCCTGCAGCCCCACCTCACAGTCCTTCTGGACGTCGACCCGCGGCTCGGCCGCAGCCGCCGCACTGCCGGCCAGGCGGCCGAGGACCGTTTGGAGTCCGAGGCTGATGATTTCCACACCAGGATTCGGAAGGCTTTCCTCGACCTTGCCGCCGGCCGCCCCGGGTCGTATCTGGTTCTGCCCGCAGAACTGCCGGTGGACGAACTCGCCGCGCGGATCCGGGCCCGGGTCGACGCGCTGCTGGCCGGCCCGGTCCTTTCCCCTGCTGCGCCCTCCCGTCACGGGACGGACGGTGGTGGCTCGTGACGGTGTGGGATGACCTCCAGGGCCAAACCGCCGTCGTCGAACAACTGCGCCAGGCAGCAAGCGGCGAAGGCCTGACGCACGCCTGGCTGTTTACCGGGCCGCCGGGCTCCGGGCGCTCCAACGCAGCCAAGGCCTTCGCAGCCGCGCTGAACTGCGACCAGGAGGACGTGGGCCTGCGGGGCTGCGGCCAGTGCCAAGCGTGCCGCACCATCCTCGGGGAAACCCACTCGGACGTGACCTTCGTCCGCACGGAGAAAGTCACCATCACCATTGATGAGGCCCGCGACCTGGTGGCAACAGCGGGGAACCGGCCGTCCGCGGGGCGTTGGCGGATCATCGTGGTGGAGGATGCCGACCGGATGGCTGAGCGGACCACCAACGTGCTGTTGAAGGCCATCGAGGAACCCACCCCGCGCACCGTCTGGATGCTCTGCGCACCGTCCCCGGCCGACGTCCTGGTGACCATCCGGTCCCGCTGCCGCAGCGTTGCCTTGCGCCTGCCGCCTGCCTCGGAAGTTGCAGCCCTGCTGGTCAGGCGGGACGGCGTTGATCCCGAGCTCGCCGAACGCGCGGCGCGGGCAGCACAAAGCCATGTGGGGATCGCCCGGCGGCTGGCCCGGGACCCCGCCGCCAGGGAACGCCGCCTGGAGACGGTGCGGTTCCCGCTCGGGCTCCGCGGCGTCACCGCCGCGGTGATGATGGCGGACAAGTTGGTGAAGATCGCCACGGCAGAGGCCACCAGCTCCAACGAGGAGCGCGACGCCGCCGAAAAAGCAGCCCTCCTGGCAACGCTCGGCGCGCCGGAGTCCGGCACGCTCCCCCCAACGATGCGCAGCCAGGTGAAACAGCTTGAGGACGACCAGAAGCGGCGGGCCAAGCGGTCCATCACAGACTCCTTGGACCGGACCCTCACCGACCTCCTGTCTTTCTACCGGGACGTGCTGATCATCCAGCTGGGGAACGCTGTGGAGCTGGTCAACGTTGAGCTCAGGAGTGAGCTGGAGGGGTTCGCCGCCCGCAGTACTCCGGAAGGCACGCTCGCCCGGATGGATGCCATCAACAAAGCCCGCGAACGCATCACCACCACAAACGTCGCCCCGCTGCTGACCCTCGAGTCCATGGCGGCCAGCCTGATCCAGCCCTCCAAGGAGACCCGATGACTGCCCGCCCCCTGCCCGCACGCCACAGGTCCTTGCTGGCCGCCGTCCGCGCCGTGGGCGCCATGGCCCTGGTCATGGCACTGGCCTCGTGCAGCCTCCTCAACGGCGGGGACAAAACCCCGCCGGAGGCGGCCACCGCCAAGGCCGACCCCTCGATTGTGGCGTCCGCGCCAGCCGGGCTGGAGAAGTTCTACTCGCAGGAAGTCGTCTGGCAGCCCTGCGAAGGCGAATTCCAGTGCGCCAAGGTGACCGTCCCGCTGGACTACGCCAACCCGGCCGGCGACACCATCCAGATAGCGGCCCTGCGGGCGCCCAGCACCGGCAAGAAAACGGGCAGCCTCCTGGTCAATCCCGGCGGCCCGGGCGCTTCCGGCTACGACTTCGTGAAGGACGCCGCAGCGACACATTTCTCGGCGTCCGTCCGCAACGCGTACGACCTCGTAGGCTTCGATCCCCGTGGCGTCAAGCGTTCCGCTCCCGTTACCTGCATGACCGACGCGGAACGTGACGCGGCACGCGCCAAGACCTACGCCCTTGAAACCGACACCGGGCTGGCAACGGCACTGGCGGACAACAAGGCAATCGCCGCCCAGTGCGCGGCGCAAACCGGCCCGGTCCTGGCGCACATCGACACCGTCAGCGCCGCCAAGGACCTGGACGTGCTGCGTGCAGTGGTCAATGACACCAAGCTGAATTACCTCGGATACTCGTACGGGACTTTCCTGGGTTCCACCTACGCCTCACTGTTTCCGGACAACGTGGGCCGGATGGTCCTTGACGGCGCCCTCGACCCGTCCATCAGCAACGAGGACCTGACCAGCGGCCAGGCCCGCGCCTTCGAGAAGGCCATCCACACCTACGTCGCCAGCTGCCAGCGGCAGGGCAAGTGCCCGTTGACCGGCGGTGTCGACTCCGGCGTGCAACAGATCCGGGACCTCATCGACGCCGTCCAGCAGACACCCCGCACGGCCAAGGACGGCCGTTTGGTCAATGCAACGACGTTCGTCAGCGGCCTGATCACCCCGCTCTACAACGACCAGAGCTGGCCTGCCCTCACCCAGGCGTTGGAAGCTGCCATGAACGGGGATGTGAGCCTGGTGCTGCGCCTCGCCGACATCAGCGCTGACCGTTCGACCGACGGCTCGTACACCTCCAATTCCACGTTCGCGTTCAACGCGATCAACTGCCTTGACTACCCCATGGTTTCGGACACCGCCGGCATGCGGGCGGAGGAGAAGCGCCTGGAACAGGACTCCCCCACCTTCGGCTACTTCTTCGCCTACGGCGGGACCAGCTGCGCGGACTGGCCGTACAAGAACGTCAGGACGCCGCAGGCGGTGGAGTACTCGGGAAGCTCCCCGATCGTGGTCATCGGCACCACGGGCGACCCCGCCACCCCGGTGGATTGGGCTGCATCCCTGCGCAAACAGCTGGGGAACGCCTCGCTGCTCACGTGGAAGGGTGAGGGGCACACCGCGTACGGCAGGGCCAACAGTTGCCTCGAAGATTCGGTGGACAACTACCTGGTGGGCGGCAAAGCTCCGGCCGACAACACCGTGTGCTGAACGCCTCACCGGCTTCCGCCTGTCCCATTTTGACCGGGGCGCGGAGACTCTATTACAGTTGACTCTTGCATGAAGCGGCCGGTTCACTCCGGGAGTTCGTGCGGTGCTTCCTTAGCTCAGTCGGTAGAGCGTTTCACTCGTAATGAAAAGGTCATCAGTTCGATTCTGATAGGAAGCTCGGGATAAACCCCGGACAGCCCCTGTTTTCAGGGGTTTCCGGGGTTTTTCGCTGGTTAAGCAGGTGGTGCTGCCCAGGGGTAGGGCATACTTATGGCACACTTTCATCAACTCCCGCTCGTCGTTTGCATTTGTGAGTCAGGTGCGCTGCCAAGCTGCGCTACATCCCGTCAGCCGGCACGGCACGGAGACCGTACCGGCGTTTGGCGCTGGACGCGCCAGGTACGACCGTTGACCAGACGGATGGTGATCCTTCACGGCTGTTCACCGTCAATGTCCACGCCGTTCTCTCACCCGGTCACCTCGGCCAGGGCATGCCGGTTCCCGAAGCGGTCCACCCAGTGGGCGGCCTGCTTCCGCGTATCCAGGCTGATCGTCCCGGCGTTGTCATTCCTGGGCGACATGTGTGCGGCACCGCTCCGCCGCTTCACCGCCACTGCCACCGCACACTGGAAGAATAACTGCTGGAGAGACGACAGCCACGAGAACCAGCCTCACAGATCGGAAGCGCGTGACCACTGAAAAGCCGAAGCCTCCGGCGCTGCCAACGTACCTGTATGCGACCGGAGCACGGACCAAAGAGGTCCACGCTTACACCCAGGAAGAGTGGGGGCTTGGCGGCTCTCTGCCCAGCGGAGGCAACTACCAGTCAAGGACATTCACCGGCCTGGCCATTGTCGCTCTGATCGCGACCGTCCCAGCGATCCTCGCCCCACTCTTCATCCTGGTCAGCATCTACGCGATCGTCACCTCCTTCCCTGACCTGGGCGACATGGGCATGGGACTGATCTGGTTCGTCATATCCATTGTCTGCACGGTCCTGTTCACCGGCGGCTGGCTGCTGAGTCTCCGCGCCCTCCGGGGAGAGCTCAAGGCCCGAAAGCTCCGCAAGGACAGGGGCCTGCCCAAGCCAACGCACGGTGTCACCGACGACCAAGCCCGCCGCTGGTTCGAGGAGCACCCGGGAACCCTGGAGATCAGCCGGGACAACTTCCCGCTCAGCACCCAACCCTTCCCGGGTGAACCCGACTACCTGCCCAGCCACGAGAAACGAGCCTGACAATGGTTTACGACCGGGAACAGTTTGCGCGCGAGGACGCCGTCTACGCCGAACACAAGAGGGCGGTCGCCGCCGGCGAGAAGCGCGTACTCCGCAAGACCAGCACGGGTGAGCTGCACAGCTACCCGGCCGACGAGATCGGCTTCACACCCGGGAGCGGACAGGCCCAGGTCAGCACCTGGTGGGGCATGGGAATCCTGATGATCGTCATGGTTATCCTCCTGGCCGCCGGCGTGTGGCTTTTCCAGCGCCCCCTCTGGGAGGGGAACGGTCTGGAGTGGGGCGCCCTGTGGCTGATCGGCTTCGCCGGGTTCCTGACGCTCTATACGTTCATCCTCGCCCGTGACGAGTACCGGGCCACCCAGCTGCGCAAGCTCCGTGGGTCCCCGAAGCCGAGCTCCAGAGGCAGCGTCGACGTCAACCTCCTGGAACTGGGCCAGAACCGCGGCGACCAGCCCGGCGCATCCCGGTAGGATTCGAACCGTGTTCAACCAGGAGAAGCAGTTCCGCCGCCCTGACGGCACCCCGTACCACCCGAGCAGCTTCAACGTGCACGGCGCTGTCCCTTGGCATGATCGCGGTCGGGGTCTGGGCAATCGGCGCCGGTGAGAAACCGACCACCATCCTGCTGGGTCTGGGTGTGGGCACGGGGTCGCTGGCCATGTCGGTACTGGCCTTCAGGACGGCCGCGCGGCGCCGGCGCTGGCTGCGCAGCCAGCAGACAGGAAGCTCGGGATAAACCCCGGACAGCCCCTGATTTTAGGGGCTGTCCGGGGTTTATCCCTGGTTAAGCGGCTGGGACCACAACGGCTGCCTCACGGCCGGTCATGAGCCGTGATGGTCGATGGCTTTCCGGTCCATGGACTTGAGCGCCGCCAGCCGCGCCTCCACTTCGGTCTGCTCTCCGAGGTCTTCGAGGGAGGCGAACTGGGCGTCCAGGGATGATGCGGCAAGTTCCTGCTGGCCGCGGACCGTAGCTTCCTGCCGGCGGATCCTCTCCTCGTAGCGGCCGATCGCCGAGGTTGGGTCCCCGGTATCCAGGGCTTTGAGGGCGTAGTGGACCTGCGACTGCGCGGCGGCCACCCTGGCACGGTTCACGAGCTGGTTGCGCTTGGCCGTCAGCTCACCGAGCTTGCCGCGCATCTGGTCCAGGCCCTGTTTGAGCTTGTCAACGACCTCGTTTTGCGCTGCCAGCGCAGGAGCCTGCGCCTTGGCTGTCGCCTCGGCGGACATCTGCCGCTGCAGGGCGAGCCTGGCAAGGGCGTCGAACTTGTCAGCGTCCACACCGTTCCCAGCGGCCCGGAATTCGTCCGCCTTACGGGACGCGGCGACCGCTTTGCGGCCCCACGTGCCGGCGTCGTCGACGGCGCGGGCGTAGTCGTCCTCGGCCATCCGGAGGTTGCCGATGGTCTGGGCAACAGCTGCCTCGGCTTCCCGGATGTTCTCCGAGTAGTCCCGAACCATCTGGTCCAGCATCTTCTGCGGGTCTTCCGCGGAGTCCAGGAGCGCATTCAGGTTGGCCTTCGCGAGCTGGGCGACGCGGGCGAAAATACTCTGCTTCACAATGTCTTTCTATCGGTACCGGACGTCGGATTCAATGTGGACGGCCCGGGCGAACGTAGACGCTCCCTGCACGTCACCGTGATTCGACGACAAGGACGGGCAGCCGCATGTCGTGGTCCTCCCCCGAGCTCTCCGCCGATTACCGGCCACATGGCCGCGCAGGCGCTCCGCGGCTGCTCCGGGTTCACGGAATGTCAAGGCTGGCGCGGTATCATGCCGTCATGACCCCCTTCGTTCCGGCTGCAGTTCCGTGCGCCGTCGCACAGCCGGCAATGCCTTGCCCCGCCACGTCCAGCACTCCCCGGTTCAGGGTCAATGGGGATCAGTCATGGGACGGCTTGAAGTCCCTGCGGGGTAACTAATGGTTGAACAACAGGGCGCACGACACATGAGCCAGGACGGTAAAGGCCCCGGCCGCAGGACCGTCCTGCTGGCCGCGGTACTCACGCTTTCAGCTGCCGTACCGGACCTCCAGCCCGACCGGAAGCGGGCGGCCGACGCTGCAGGACCCGTCACGGAACCGTCAAGCGATCCCTCACACGCTCCGGCCCGGATTATCGATGTGAACCCGGACGATTCGTCGCCCGTCCCCGCCTCCATGCCGTCCATGCCGTCCCGTGCGGACATTGTCGCCGCGTACGGAAACCACCAGGCCCGTTACTGGGGCCTGGAAGCCCCCGGCGTCCTGACTAGGCTTCCCCCCGCGTCACAGGGCATCTCGCTGACCTTCGACTTTTGCGGCGGACCCGGCGGCAGCGGCTGTGACCAGGCGCTGCTCGACACCCTGCGCCAGCGGCACATCCCTGCCACGCTCTTCCTGAACTCGCGGTGGATCGCCGCCAACCCCTCCACGGCACGGCAGTTGGCAGCGGACCCGCTGTTCGAACTGGCCAACCACGGAACATCGCACAAGCCGCTGTCCACCACCGGAAACAACGCCTACGGGATCCCCGGCACCAGGAACGCCGGAGAAGTCTATGACGAGGTCATGCCCAACGACCTGACGCTGACGGGGATCACCGGCGCCCGCCCCCGCTACTTCCGCCCCGGCACCGCCTACATGGACGACGTCGCCGTCGAGATCCTCCATGCCCTGGGTGTCAGGCCTGCGGGCTTCAGCATCAACGGCGACGGCGGCGCAACCTACCCGGCCGCCGTCGTCGCCAAGGAAATCGGCAAGGCCAGGCCAGGTGACGTGGTGATCTGCCATGGCAACCACCCCAACGGCGGAACGGCTGAGGGCGTGGCCCACGCCCTCGACAAACTGCTGGCGGCAGGAATGTCCTTCACCCATCTGCCCTGACGTGCGCCGCCACGGACGTTGGCGGCCCCACGGCTGATCCGATACGTTGGCAGGGACGCCCGCGTCCACCGGTCAGGCAGGACCGTTCGGGCAAAGGATGCACCCTGACGTTAGGAACCCCCGGATGCCGGAACAGCACGAAGCCCCAACACTCGGCTGGGTCCCGGCCTGGGCCGACCTGCAGGGCCGCTCCGCCGATCCGGCCGGCGCCGGCTTCATCCTCGACGACGGCTCCGGAAACCCCGCTGAAGGGCCGGAGTACGTGGCAGGTTGGCCCGGCCCGGATACGGAAGAGCTGGCCGGGACGGCTGAGGGCAGGCCAGGGGCGAGCCTGACCCTGATCGTCGCGCCATCCGCCGCGGAGGTACCTACCCCGCCTGGATTCTCCCCCGTCGCCGAGAGGATTCTGCTGAGCGCCCCGACGGCCCAGCTGAACACGGGAATTGACCTGCCAGAGAATTCCCAGGTGGCCCTGGCACCCATGGACACCTATGACGCCGTCGAAATCACTGTCTTTGACCACCCGGTGGCCAGGGGCCGCATCCAGGTGCGGGACGAAGCCGCGGCCGTCGCCATCCTCGAAGTCCCCGAGGGCCCGGACAAGGAGGTTTTCGCGCGTGCCCTGTTCGCGGCCATGGCTGAAGAGGCATTCCTGCATGGCGCCGGGGACCTGCACATGGTGGTTGAACCGGATGCGGCCGCCGGCTTCCAGGAGTCCGGCTGGACCACCGCAGGCCGCCTCCTGGGCTTCGCCACGAAATAACGACGGCGGCCCGCGCCTAGTCCGGCCGCCCCACCACCACCTGCGCCGGGCTGTGCGTGAGGTAACCATTCGCCCACGAAAACAGGGCCCGCACTTTCTGCTGGAATCCAGGCAGCAGGGCAAGGTGCACGGCAAGCCAGGACACGAACGCCAGCGGCCCCTGCAGTTGCAGGCGCCGGCGCCCCAGCTCCGCCACCGCGGCGCCCCGGCCCACCATCGCCATGTATCCCTTGTCCCAGTAGCGGAAGGGCTCCCGTGTGCCGCCGGTTAGCTCCGCATGGATGTTGCGCGCAGCCCATTTGCCCGATTGCTGGGCCACCGATCCGAGCTGCGGCAATTTATCACCGGCGGCATCGGTGATGTTGGCGGAGTCACCCAGCACGTAGACGCCCTCGAAGCCTGGAACCGTCAGGTCGGGCTGGACATCCACGCGCCCGCCCCGGCCCTGGTTCAGCCCGGACTCCGCGATGATCCGGCCCGCCTGGAGTCCACCGGCCCACACCACGATCCGGGCGGGAATAACGGTCCCGTCCTTGAGGGTGACACCGTCAGGCCTTACCTCGCCCACGGCCTGGCCCATGTGCAACTGGACTCCCAGCTTGGTCAGGCGGTCCCGCGCGTAGGCCTGGGATTTCTCCGAGAAGGCAGCCAGCACGTTGGGAACCATATCCACCAGGTGCACGTGGCAGCGTGCCGCCAGCCCCGGCGAGAAGTACTTTGGCACCAGGTATTTGACGTTCTCGGCCAGCGCTCCTGCGGTCTCCACGCCCGTGGGGCCACCACCCACCACGATCACATCGGCCCCGGCCGCCGGCTCCCGGTCGGCCTCGTCGAGCACTGCCGTGATGGCGGCGCTGAGGCGGGTGGCGTCCGCCACAGAGTACAGCGGGTAGGCGTGTTCGTCAGCGCCTGGTGTGTTGAAGAAATTAGGTACCGCACCGGTGGCGATCACCAGGGCCCGCGCCCGGTAGCTGGATCCATCCCGGGTTGTGACAGTGCGGTTGGCAGCATCGATGGCTGTCACCTCCGCCGTCAGGACCCGCACGCTGTTGATGCGCCGGAATTCGGAACGGAGCGGCCGGGTGACCGCCGAGACGCCGATCTGGGACGCAGCCACCTGGTAGAGCAGCGGCTGGAACTGCTGATAATTGTTCGTATCCAGCAGCAGCACCCGGATACCCTTGCGGCCCAACTCCTCGGCTGCCGTTTTTCCGGCGAAACCGCCGCCAACCACAATCACCTGGTAAGAATCGTCCATTCGAGCAACATACCCCTCCCCGCCCACGAGTAACAGGGACTCCGGGCATGGGCGGTCCGGATGGACGCCGCGACCCGGGTGCGCCCAGGACCTGCAGGAGCCGGCACCTAAGATGGCGGCATGGAAGACGAAGCCCTGGCTGACATTGCGGACAGGCTCTATGCCAGGGACCTCGACGGCTTCATCGCGGCCAGGGCTGCCGCGGCCAAGGAGGCAGCGGAGCAGGACAAGGAACTGGCGGCGGCGGTCCGGGCGCTGGCAAAGCCGTCCGTGGCCGCCTGGGCGGTGAACATGCTGGCCCGGCAACGGCCTGGCGTCCTGGCTGACCTGTCTGCCCTTGGGGAGAGGATGCGCTCCGCCCAGGAATCGCTGGATGCCGCTGCGCTCCGTGCGCTGGCCCGCGAGCGCCGCACCCTGCTGGCTGCCGCCGTCGACGCCGCACGGACTGTCGCTGCGGAGCAGGGGCGCCCCATCAGCGGACCCATGGCCGCGGACGTTGAGGAGACCCTGCGGGCGCTGACGGCAGATGAAGGAGCAGCCGTGGCCGTTGCGAGCGGCCGCCTGCTGAAGGTCCTGACCGCCGACGGCGTCAACCAGGTGGACCTGGCTGGGGCGGTGGCCCTCCCCGGAACGCTCCCCGCTGTGTCGTCGTCACCCCGGCCAACGCCTTCCCCGGTTGCAGCGGACACAACGGCAGCAAGGACGTTGACGACGCCGCAACGCACCTCCCAGCCCAAGCCCGCCAAGCCGCGCCTTGAGGCCGTGCGCCAGACGCCCCGGCCGGCGTCGCCCCCGGCGCTGGAACGGGCCAAGGCTGCCCACGCCGAGGCCCGGGCTGCCGAGGAAGAAGCCGCCCGGCGTTCCGCGGACCTGCAGGCGGAGGCCGAAGGGGCACGAACCGAGATTGCGGAACTTCAGCAGGAGACAGCCATGCTCCGGGAGAGGCTGAAGGCCGCCGAGGAACGGCTGGAGAACGTCCGCAGGAAACTGTTCGCCACGTCCGCCGAAGCCAAGCAGGCGGCCCGTGCCGCCGACAAGGCGAGCCGGGCCGCCGTGCTGGCGCATGAACGCGTGCTTCGCCTGGGCAGCAACTGACCAGGCGGCAACCCGCGGTCAAAGACCGGCCATCAGGGGCTGCCCACGGCCCTCCGGGGCATGCGCTGCTTCGCAACGCATGGACGACATGCACCCGCGGGGACAGCCACGGCGGGCGTTCCTTTGTAACGTGGACACCAGCCGCACTGCCCGGCGTTCACGAGCTCGAAGGAACCCTGCAATGACAAGGTCGCACCGGACACCGAAGCATGAACCCGAAACAAGCGTTGAGCTGAACCCTTTGTTCAGCCGGGCGGGTGAATCCACCCTCTTCCCACGTTTCACGATGCCCGAGGGCGAATCCTTGCCCTCCACTGCCTACCAGGTGGTCCACGACGAGGCGATGTTGGACGGCAACTCGCGGCTGAACCTGGCAACGTTCGTGGGGACGTGGATGGAACGCGAGGCCTCACAGCTCTACGCCGAAACTTTCGACAAAAACATGATCGACAAGGACGAGTACCCGCAGACGGCGCTCATCGAGACCCGGTGCTGGCGGATGCTTGCGGACCTGTGGAACGCGCCGGATCCGGCGAAGACCGTTGGTACCTCCACCATCGGTTCCTCCGAGGCGTGCATGCTTGGCGGCCTCGCCCTGAAGCGCCGGTGGCAGCATCGTCGGCGCGCTGCGGGACAGCCGACGGACAAACCCAACATCGTGCTCAGTTCAGCCGTCCAGGTGTGCTGGGAGAAGTTCTGTAATTACTGGGAAGTGGAAGCACGCTTCGTTCCCGTCTCGTCCGAACACCCCACGCTGGACGGCCATGACCTGGAGCGGTACGTGGATGAGAACACCATTGGGGTCGTGGCCATCATGGGGGTGACGTACACCGGCGCCTACGAGTCCGTGGCAGGTATCTCCGCCGCCCTGGACGCCATCGAGGCAAGCCGCGGACTGGACATCCCCATCCATGTCGATGGTGCATCCGGAGCCATGATCGCGCCCTTCCTGCAGCCGGAGCTTGACTGGGACTTCCGGCTACCCCGCGTGGCCTCGATCAACACCTCGGGTCACAAATACGGGCTGGTGTACCCGGGCCTCGGCTGGATCGTGTGGCGGGACGAGGAAGCGCTGCCCGAGGACCTCGTCTTCCATGTCAGCTATTTGGGCGGCGACATGCCTACCTTCGCCTTGAACTTTTCCCGGCCCGGCGCCCAGGTGCTGCTGCAGTATTACCTGTTCCTCCGGCTTGGCTTCGCCGGCTACAAGTCCGTGCAGGCGACCTCTCGCGACGTTGCACTGTACCTCTCCAGCGAAATCGGGGCCATGGAAGCCTTCACCCTGTGGAGCGACGGCTCCGACATCCCGGTCTTTGCCTGGCAACTCGCCGACGGCCACACCAGGAACTGGAACCTCCACCACCTGTCCGAGCGCCTCCGGATGAACGGATGGCTTGTCCCGGCCTACCCGCTACCCGACGGACTCAGCGACACCACAGTGCAACGGATCGTGGTCCGCAATGGCTTCACCCGCGACCTCGCCGCGAGCTTCCTGGACGACCTCAAGAAAGAAGTCGCCTACCTGGACGCACTGACTGCGCCCATGCCCTCGGAGGGGCAGACGCCCGCCTTCCACCACTAGCGCCCAGGAGGACGCGCCATGTGCCGATTGTTTGGGCTGCACGCCGGTCCGCGGACCGTCCGGGCGACATTTTGGCTGTTGGACGCCCCGGACAGCCTCACCGAGCAAAGCCGGCGCGAGCCCGATGGCGCAGGCATCGGGACCTTCGACGCGGATGGCCGGGCCAGGCTGAGCAAACGGCCGCTGGCAGCCTGGGAAGACCATGCGTTTGCCCGCGAAGCACGCGAGCTGCGGAGCACCACCTTCCTGGCCCATGTCAGGTACGCGAGCACCGGTGCGCGCACCGTGGCCAACACGCACCCGTTCATGCAGGATGGGCGGCTCTTCGCCCACAACGGCGCCTTCACCGGCCTCGACCGCCTTGACCGCCATCTCGCCGACCTGGGCGTTGCGGACCTGGTGCAGGGCCAGACGGACAGTGAGCGGCTGTTCGCCCTCATCACGGCCCATGCCCGCACGTCAGGCGGCGACATCGGACAAAGCATCGTCCGGGCCGTCGAGTGGGTCGCGGCGGAGTTGCCGGTCTACAGCCTGAACCTCATCCTCACTACTGCCACCGACCTCTGGGCGCTCCGGTACCCGGCCAGCCACGAGTTGTACATCCTGGAGAGGAACCCTGCCGCCGAACCGGCCCCGGCAGCTCCGCTGGATGCCCGAAGCCGACGGATCCATTCCCGAAGCACGGATCTGTCCCTTTCTCCGCACGTCCTGTTCGCCACCGAACCGATGGACAACAATCCGCGCTGGCGTGCCCTGGCGCCCGGAGAGCTGGTCCACGTGGACCGATCGCTGGCGGTAACCGCCACATTTCCGTTCGCGGCGAATCCTCCACACCTGCTGACCCTGGCCGACCTTGAACCATCAGCGGCAGCGTCCCAAAAGCCGTGAGGAACGCCGGCGCCCCGGCCCGGGCCCTCCCCCGTTTCCGGGCCGGATGGCAACACGCGGGCCGGATTCCAAAGAATGTCAGACCCCGGTTGCACACTGGATTCATGGAGAACCAAGCCGTTCAGGAATTTCACGTCACCTACTTCGACGCCGACTGTGGCCGTGCCCGTGCCGAGGTCTTTGACACCTTGGCCGAGGCGGAGCGCTTCGCCAGCAGGCAGTGCACAGGCGTGGACAGCTGGGCCGTGGTGGATGCCGTCAGCGTGGAATCGGTCAGAATCGCTGCCTGACCGCCTGCCAACGGGAACACGCAACGCGGCGGCACCGAGACCGCAACACGGGCTGCGTTAAAGGCGTCAGCCCGCGCCGCCCGGCGGTTGCCGGCAGCACGGGCTGACGTTGGAGTGGCGGGAGTCCGCCGGCCGGGTGAGGCCGTGGGCCGCCGTCGCGGATCAGTGGAACCGCGGGCTTACTGGAAGTCGGAAACGGCAGGGTCGGGTCCGATCCGGCCTTCGCCGCCGGCGGTCCGGTCCAGTGCGTTGATTGCCTCGACGTCGTCAGCGTCCAGGGAGACCTCGAGGGCTGCGAAGTTCTCCTTGATGCGGGACTCGGTTACCGACTTGGGGATGACCACGTTGCCGATCGCGAGGTGCCAGGCGATGACAACCTGCGCCGGCGTGGCCTGGTGCTTGGCCGCGATGGACGCCACGACGGGGTCCGCCAGCAGCTCGCCGCCCTGGCCCAGCGGGGACCAGGCCTGGGTCAAGATGCCCTTGTCGGTTCCAAACGCCCTCAGCTCACGCTGGCTGAAGTACGGGTGCAGCTCGATCTGGTGGATGGCCGGCACCACTCCCGTTTCGTCGATAAGGCGCTGCAGGCCTTCTGCCGTGAAGTTGGAGACACCGATGGACTTGACCCGGCCGCGCTTTTGCAGCTCGATCAGCGCCTTCCAGGTATCGACGTACTTGTCCTGCTTGGGCTGCATCCAGTGGATGAGGTACAGGTCCAGGGTGTCCAGGCCAAGGCGGTCCATGGACTCCTCGAAGGCGGCGAGGGTCGACTCGTATCCCTGGTCCGCGTTCCACAGCTTGGTGGTAATGAAAATTTGCTCAGGCGAGAGGCCGGAGCTGGCAATGGCGCGGCCCACGCCTGCCTCGTTGCCGTAGATCTTTGCCGTATCAATGTGGCGGAAGCCGGCTTCGAAAGCCTGGCGGACAACCTTTTCAGCCACATCATCCTCAACCTGCCACACACCGTAGCCGAGCTGGGGGATCGTGTTTCCGTCGTTGAAAGTCAAGGTAGGTGAAAGAGTCATAAGTTCATCCTGCCAAAGCCGCGGACCCAGATGGCCCCATTTCCCGCTCTGTCAGCCAGGCGCGTAACGGCAATATTCGTCGGCCGGACCGGGAATATTTTCGTGCCTCTGACGGAACTACTCCCCGCGGAGCCGGTGTTCGGCGTCGTCAACCTGCTGGAAGACCGCTTCAGCGCGGCGCCGGACGGACGCCGCCCCGACCGGCACCGGCCCCACGGCGAGCCGAAGCATGGCGGCCGCCTCCGCGGTGGTGGCCAGCGAGTTTCCCGCCTTGGACAAGGCACGATGGACGTCCGCCAGTTCGGCCGGGATGTCCAGGCCATCACTGGGCGAACGGCGCTGGGCCTCCATGCACACTGCCCGGACCCGCTGCAACAGGGCTGCGAGGTCGTTGGCAATCTCTACCAGCTCGCCGTACAGCTGGTCGTCCTCCACCCCTTCCAGCACCTGGTGGAAGCGGTCCAAACCCCTGTGGAAGCGGTCGTGCGCACGGCGCCACAACCCCTGGCCGAGTTCGGCATCATCTTTGCGCCCCTGCCTGGCGGCGCTGAAAAAGCCCAAGCGCAGCCTACAAGTACTGCCCGGGACCGTGGTCCGGGTCTTCCCGCTGGTTGGGCGTGCCCTGCGCCGGCGGCCGTGCCCCGGCCGGCGCCCGCTGCGGCTCACCGTTTTCACCGATGACGACGCCGGGCGCAATCATGGTGCCCGGCGGCAGTTGGCGAAGCTGCAGCTGTGCCGCAGCGTGTTCCCGGGCAGCGTTCTGTGCCGCGATGGCCGTCTGGATGCCATGGAACAGGCCCTCCAGCCAGCCCACCAGCTGGGCCTGGGCGATCCGAAGTTCAGCATCCGACGGGGTGGCGTTGTCGGAGAAAGGCAGGTTGATCCTGTCCAGTTCAGCCACCAGTTCGGGGGCGAGGCCGTCCTCGAGCTCCTTGATGGAACGCTTGTGGATGGCTGCCAGCCGCCCCCTCGCGGCGTCGTCCAGAGGTGCGGACTTCACCTCTTCCAGCAGCTGCCTGATCATGGTGCCGATCCGCATCACCTTGGCCGGTTCGTCAACGAGGTCGTGCAGGCTGCTGCGCTGCGGCCTTCCGTCCGTTCCCCGCGGAGCCTGGAGCGGCGACGGGTCGTCGTCAACGGGGGTGCCTTCTACCGGGAGATCCTCAGCTGCCTGAGTGTCATTGGGATCGCTCATGCGTTCATACTCTCATGCGCCATCGGGCCCCGGGACACTCCATGAACGCCACCGGTGCCTTGTCCGCTGCGGGCTCAATCAGCAGCACCTGCCCTGTGGGTTGCTGTCCTGGCGGTCCGTGCGGTCCCGCCAGAATTCCCGCTCACCCAAGGGTGGTTCCCGGTGCCCGGAGGCCTTGTGGTGCTCCAGGTACTTGGCGTAGGCATCCGCACCCATGACACCACCCAGGTACCGCGCAAACCCGCGGAAGCCATTCGCCACCGCAGTGATTCCGCCGCTCATCAGTGTCCGCCCCGCTCAAGGCGGGCGCCGGCGGGCACCTTGTCCCACTCCGCGCCCAGTACGCGCTCGGCAGCTGTCGGTACCAAACCGGCGGGGGCGAACACCCTGGAGGGCACGGCGGGGTCTTCGTTGTCCGTGGTGGCAGTCCCGGACGCCCGGTCACGGAACGCCTTGGCTGTAGCGAGTACCGCCGTGGCGATCACGATGATGCTCAGCAGCACGAAGATCACTGACAGCCACCCCTGGATGGCGGTGTTCCGGACCACGGCCTCCATGGCTGCCACGGTCTTGGCCGTCCCGAATTCCGTCTTGCCGTCCGCAAGCGCCTTGCTGAAAGCAGCGTTGTTGGCGAAGTACCCCACGGCCGGAACGGGCGAGAAGATCTTCTGGTAGCTGGCAGTGATGGTGACCACCGCGGCGAAGGCCAGCGGCACGGCAACGATCCACAGGTACTTGAACGTGCCGCGCTTGGCGACGATGGCCAGGCATACGGCCAGGGCAATCGCTGCCAGGAGCTGGTTGGCGATGCCGAACAGCGGGAACAGTGTATTGATGCCGCCGAGCGGATCGGTGACACCCATCAGCAGCACGGCACCCCACGCTGCGACCATGACGGCGGTGCAGAGCCACGCACCGGGCCGCCATGACGCCTCCTTGAACTTGGGGACGAAGTTTCCGATCGAGTCCTGCAGCATGAACCGGGCCACACGGGTGCCGGCGTCCACTGCGGTGAGGATGAAGAGCGCCTCGAACATGATGGCGAAGTGGTACCAGAAAGCCATCATGGCGGTCCCGCCGATGAACTGGTGCATGATGTGTGCCAGTCCCACGGCCAGGGTGGGGGCACCCCCGGAGCGGGAGATGATGCTCTGTTCGCCGACGTCCTTGGCGGTCTGGGCCAGTGCGTCGGGGGTGATGTTGACCCCCGCCAGGCCCAGGCTGTTGACCCACTGCGCAGCCGTTTCCACGGTGCCGCCGGTCAGTGCCGTCGGTGCGTTCATGGCGAAGTAGATGCCCCGGTCGATCGAGATGGCCGCCACGAGCGCCATGATGGCCACGAAGGATTCCATCAGCATGCCGCCGTAACCGATGTACCGGGTTTGCCGTTCCTTCTCGATGAGCTTGGGAGTGGTGCCCGAAGAGATCAGCGCGTGGAAACCGGACAGCGCACCGCAGGCGATGGTGACGAACAGGAACGGGAACAGGGCGCCGGAGAACACCGGCCCGTTCTCGCGGCCGGCGAACTCGCTGAAGGCCGGGACGGTGATTTCAGGCCGGACCACCACGATGGCCAGCGCGAGCATCACGATCACGCCGATCTTCATGAACGTGGAGAGGTAGTCGCGTGGCGCCAACAGCAGCCAGACCGGCAGGATCGCGGCGATGAAGCCGTAAATGATGAGGCCCCAGGCGATGGTGACCTTGTCCAGGTGGAAGAATGCTGCACCCCACTCGGTGCCGGCCACGGCGCCGCCGCCGATGATGGCAGCCATCAGCAGGACGAACCCGATGATGGAGACCTCCATCACCTTGCCGGGGCGCAGATAGCGCAGGTAGACGCCCATAAACAGGGCGATCGGGATGGTCATGCCCACGGAGAAGACGCCCCACGGGCTTTCGCCCAGGGCATTGACGACGACGAGCGCCAGGATGGCCACGATGATCACCATGATGAGCAGGGTGGCAATGAGGGCGGCGGTGCCGCCGACGACACCGAGTTCCTCCCGGGCCATCTGCCCCAGCGAGCGGCCACCGCGGCGCATGGAGAAGAAGAGGACGAGGTAGTCCTGCACGGCGCCGGCGAGGACGACGCCGATGATGATCCAGATGGTGCCGGGCAGGTAGCCCATCTGCGCGGCGATGACGGGACCCACCAACGGGCCGGCGCCGGCGATGGCGGCGAAGTGGTGGCCGAAGAGGACGTTCCGGTCCGTGCGGACGTAGTCCTTCCCATCCGCCTTGTACTCGGCGGGCGTCGCCCGTCGGTCGTCAGGTTTGGTGATGTAGCGTTCGATCACCTTGGAGTAGAAGCGGTAGCCGATCAAGTACGTGCAGATGGAGGCGAAAACGAACCAGATCGCGTTGACGGTTTCGCCACGGACGATCGCCAGCATGAACCAGGCAACCCCGCCCAGCAGCGCGATCGCCACCCACAGCGCAATCTTGGCGGGCGTCCACCTCCGGTCTTCGGCCGCGAGCGTTTCCTGGTCTACAGCGGGCGGGGGAAGATCCGGGTCCGTCGCCAGCCCGCCCTCCGCCCGGGATCCGATCTTCCGCTGATCCGGTATTCCGGCCATGTCTCCTCCTTGAGAGATTCCGCACATCTGCTACCGGCACCCTACCAACGGGTAACCCGCCGGGAACGTCCGACGGCGACGCAGCGCCAGGATGTGCGGTGAGCGGCGGCGAACCGGCGACGAACGAGCGGGAAACAAGCAGGGAGGAACGCGGTGGTCGGACTCCGAAGCCGGCTCCTACCCCAGGCTGCGCCGTAACACGGGCAGCCTCGAACGGGTGAAAGCCCATGCGAGCGCGGCCCCCGTCAACGGCACCGCCGCCACGAGGACTGACAGGTGCAGCCACGGGACCTCGACGGCGGTCCGCAGGCCCGTGGAGAGCGCCAGGAGGACGGCGGGCACGGTTCCTGCCAGAGTTCCCAGCACCGCCCCGACGCCGCTGGAGAACAGGGCCTGGGACCCTGCCAGGGCCTTGCGCAACCGCGGCGCAGCGCCCACACCGGCCAGCGTGGCATGGTCCGTGCGGGCGTCCGCCATTGACAGGCCGGTAGTGATCCCCGCGGCGCTGAAGGTGATGAGCGCACTGACCGCGACAATGATCCAGGTGGTCCACTGGCTGCCTTGGGAGATGCCCGGTTCAGCCCGGAAGGTTATCCCCGGTAGCCCGTAGACCGATGCCGCCGCTGCGGACGCCGCATCCGATTCCGCCTCCGACGGGGCGCCGGCCAATTGGACCAGCAAGGCCGCTGGTTCCGGGTGCAGCTCAAGCCGCTGCGCCGTTTCGGGCGACACGACGCCGTAGTAGGGGACGGGGACCACCGGTTCGAGCACTGCCGCGGCGAGCGGCGTGCTGCCGACCGTGGCGGGGACCGTGCCAGGCCCCGGCACCGCCGGCTCATGGGTCCGGACATCCTGTGCCTGCAGCAGCACGTGTCCGTCGCTGACGAACACCCGGTTGGTCACCACCATCCCGCCGGTGTTCAGCACGGCCAGGGCCTCCGGGGTGGCGTCCCGGCCCAGCACGGCGCGAATATCCTCTTCGCCGCCCACCAGGACCGTCCCGTCGTAGGGCGACCGAAGGGCCATCGAACCGCGGCACCGCCAATCACCCGGATCCGCCAGCCTCCCCTGCGGCGTTCGCGGACACGCGTTGGCTTCTGGCAGGGCCAGCGAATACTGCAGGCAGTTGGATGAGGACGTCCGGGCCGGCAATGCTGTGTCCGCCGGACCGTCAGTGCAAGTGCGCGTGCTTTCCGGGGTGGTGATGGGGTGGGTTGATTCCACCGTGCCCAAGGCCCCGGCCACAGCAACGGAGAGTGCGGACGCGTCCACGTGCACTGGCGGTTGCCTGCTGCCGCCGGCACCCATCGGCGGGTCCACCACCAGGGGCAAGGACGCCTGGTTTTCCAGCCCGCCCCACCAGTGCGATTGCCGCATCCCCGCTTGTTGGCTGGCCGAGAGCACCATTGCGGCACTGGCCAGCGCCGCGGCTGCAAGAACTGCGGCGACGGCGGGAACGCTCCGTCCCCGGTTCCTGGCCGAGTCCCGTGCCGCCATCCGGAGGGACAGGGTCATCCAACGCGTGCGGGAAGTCAGGCGGAGGACGAGCCAGCCGGTGACCATGACCAGGCCGGCTACGCCAAGCACGGCACCCAGGATCAGGATAGTGACCACCAGGGGCAGCTCCGCGGCCCGCTGGTCGGGATCGGTGGTGGACGTACCCAGCACCCAGCCGGCCAGCAGGAGCCCCGCCCCAGCCACCAGCGCCACGGCACCTGCAACAGTGGACCGCCGCGTCTTCGGAGCCGGTGCCCGCCCCGATTTCAACGCGCCAAGGACCGCCTGGCGTGACACCTGCCGGGCCGGCACCATGGCTGCGAGGACGCAGGCCGCCAGGCCCATGGCAGCAGCGGCCAGGGTCATGGGGACGTCCGGGTGCACGCCCGCCAGCCGGACAGATCCGGTCAGTCGGACCAGATGGACGACGACGGCAGCGCCTCCCAGCCCCACCGCGGCACCCGCGGCAACAGCGATGCCGCCAAGCCATAGTCCGCCTGCGGTGACCACCGCGCGGATGGTGGGGCTTTCCGCCCCGGATGATGCCAGGAGTGCCAACTCGCGCACCTGCTGCTTGGCTCCCACGGCGAACGCGGCACCGGCCAGCAGGCCCACTTCCAGGAGTGCGAGCGCGCCGACCAGGCCGAAGGTGGCGTAGACGGCCATCAGGGCCGAGGAGTCGTCGCGGGGCTGCGAACCCGGGACGACGCGCTGTTCGAGGGGCGGCGGGTCAAGGACCACGCTGCGCGACAGCACCGCCACCCCTTTACTGTTGGCGTCCTTGATGTAATCCCATGTCACGGGGTCCGGCCCCACAAGGTAATACGACACCGACAGGCGGGTATGCGGCCCGGGGGCAAAATTCTCAGGCACCTGGTGGGACTGCAGGTACAGGAAGCTGTTGCTGTCCGCCGAGCCGGCGTCGCGGATGGTGCCCACCGGGACAAAGGTCCCTGCCGACGTCGTGAATTCCTTGCCAAAGGTGAGCTTGAAGCGGGCCATCAGCCCGGGTGAGGCGAGGACCTCCGCCGCGCCGCGCGGGGGCCGCCCGTCCAGGAGCGTGAACTTGCCGGCGAAGGCCGGATTGAGTGCGTCCACTTCCCTGCCCTGCAGTGCCAGGAGGGCTTCGCCCACGCCGGTGGTCAGCTGCAGCAGGCGCTGTGGCAGGACTTCGTAGCCCGCGGGCAGGGCGTCGCGAGGGTCGGCGGGCTTGAAGTCCGGGTCATAGCGGCCGGTGCTGGAGGCCACCACGGCATCGTTGAGCGGGTCCTGGAGCGATTCGGCGCCCGGAACCGGCAGGGTGCTGAACCGGGCCTGCGTGCGGCCGAGTTCGTAGTCCACGATTTCAACAGGCGTCCGCTGGGAGCTCTGGTAGAGGGTGGCGGCGCCGGTCATCCCGGCCACCGGCACCATGATCAGCAGGATGATCAGCAGGGACCGCCCCTTGTGGCGGGCGATCTCGCGGCGCGCCAGCCGCAAGGCAACCCGAAGGCTGCTCCGGCGGCCATGGGGCGCCGGAGCCAGGTCCAACGGCATCAGAGTCCGGCCTGGGTGAGGAGCATGGTGGGGTCGTGCATGGCGGTGGCCTGGTCGATGATCCGGCCATCCCTGAGGAAGACCACCCTGTCAGCCCAGGCGGCGTGCCGCGCTTCATGGGTGACGAGCATGACGGCGGCACCGGCGTCGGCACGAGACCGCAGGACCTCCATGACCCCCTGGCCCGTGGTGGAGTCCAAGGCGCCGGTGGGTTCGTCGGCCAGGATCAGCCGCCGTTGGCCCACGATGGCCCGGGCGATGGCCACCCGCTGCTGCTGGCCGCCGGACATCTGGTCCATGTACCGGTGGGCGAGCTCGGATATCCCCACCTGCCGGAGCGCATCGGCTGCCTGCCGGTGCGCCTTCCGGGCCGATGTCCCGTCCAATTCCAGGGGCAGCGCCACGTTCTCCTCGGCCGTCAGCGTGGGCACCAGGTTGAAGTCCTGGAACACGTACCCCACCGCCCGCCGGCGCAGCCGGGCCAACTCGTTCAGGCCCAGCCCCGCCAGGGGCGTTGACTCCACGAAGACAGCGCCCGACGTCGGACGGTCCAGGCCGCCGGCCAGGGCCAGCAGGGAGGACTTGCCGGAGCCCGAAGGGCCCATAACGGCGACAAACTCCCCCGCGCCGATGGTGAGGTCCACATCGCGAAGCGCGGCGACCGCCGTCGCGCCCTCACCGAACGTCCTGCCAACTTTCGCGAGCTCAAGGACCTGCTGCGGCCCCTGCACGCTCACCGGCGGGTGTCCGCGTTCAGCGGGGCGTCTTCCGTGGCCCCGCTGGACGTCTTCCGGGCAGTGGCCGCCGCGGCCGACTGCGCCTGCTGGACCATCCTGGCCTCGCAGAGGTCCAGCCAGCGGACCTCCGCTTCGGTTTGGAAAATCAACGAATCGAGCACCAGCAGCCAAGCGGTGTCCGCCGCGCGCTGGTTCGCCGCGGTGTCGCGGCGGGCCTTGGTGTAATCCTGCAAAGCCCTGATGGAAGCCACGCGCTGGGCCTGGATGATGGCCTGGACGTCCACGCCGGGCAGCGTCACGGCGAGCGCGAGCTTGATGGCGAGCTCGTTGCGGGGCGGGTTGTTGCGCTCGACGGGCGCGGCGAACCAGCTCCGGACCTCGGCCTGGCCGGCGGGGGTGATGCTGTACACGACGTGGCCCTCGCCGTCGTCGCCGTCCCTGGCAACCAGGGCATCGCGTTCCAGCCGGTCCAGGGTGGTGTACACCTGGCCGATGTTCAAGGGCCAGGTGGCCCCGGTGCGGTTCTCAAACTCGACCCGCAGCTGGTAGCCGTAGCGCGGCTGGTCCTGCAGCAGGGCAAGGAGGCTATGGCGTATGGACATTGTGCTCCCCCGGGCTGGTCTCTACCGGTATGCACGAGCCCCCAAGACTCGTGCATACCGCGTATGGACAACACTAACGGGCAGCCGCGCCTCTGGCAATACTGAGTATCTAGGCCATTACATGACCAGGAGGACCTTGCCCACGTGATCCCCGCTGTCGAAGTAGCGGTGGGCCGCGCTGACCTGGTCCAGCGGGAAGGTCTTGGCCACGAGCGGGCGGATCCTGCCATCGACGATCAACGGCCACACGGCGTCCCGGACGGCACTCATGATGGCCCCCTTCTCCGCCACGGGCCGGGGCCGCAACGCCGTGGCCACCACGGCCGCGCGCTTCTTCAACAGCAGCCCCAGGTCCAGCTCCCCCTTGGTGCCGCCCTGCAGGCCGATCACCACCAGCCGGCCGTAATCGGCCAGGGCGTCCACGTTCTGGGGAAGGTATTTGGCTCCCACGACGTCCAGGATGACATCGGCACCCTTGCCGCCATTTTGGCGGCGGAGGCTCTCGGGGAAGTCCTCTTCCGTGTAATTGATGGCGATGTCCGCACCGAGGAACGCCTTGGCGGTGCCTACTTTCTCGTCCGTGCCCGCCGTGGCGGCAACCTTGGCGCCGAACGCCTTGGCCAGCTGGATGGCCATGGTGCCGATTCCGCCCGTGGCCCCGTGGATCAGGACCGTCTCGCCCGGCTGCAGCTGCGCCGTCATGACCAGGTTGGAGTACACGGTCGCCGCCACCTCGGGCAGGGACGCCGCAGTGACCAGGTCAACCCCCTCGGGTACCCGCAGCACCTGTTCGGCCGGGACCGCCACCTGTTGGGCGTACCCGCCGCCGGCCAGCAGCGCCACCACCTTGTCCCCCAGCGAGAAGGGCTTGCTGACGCCGGGGCCGAAACCGGCGATCCGGCCCGATACTTCCAGTCCGGGGATTTCGGAGGCACCGGGAGGCGGCGGGTAGAAGCCGCGGCGCTGCTGGACGTCCGCCCGGTTCAGGCCGGCAGCCACCACATCGATCAGCACTTCGCCCTGGCCGGGTACCGGCGCATCCACGTCGCGGACTTCCAGCACTTCCGGGCCGCCCGGTTCCGAAATGTAGACGGCTTTCATGGACCTCTCCCGTTCCTGATTCAAATCCTGGCTGCAACCAGTGTGCACCGGACTCCTGCCCGCGGCCTGTTTTGTTGCAGGCAAGTGCCTATGAAACACTACTAGCTGAGGAAGGTTGTCCGAGCGGCCGAAGGAGCTGGTCTTGAAAACCAGTGTGCGGTAACCCCGTACCAAGAGTTCGAATCTCTTACCTTCCGCAAGGGAACCCCTGGCAGCCGGCACCGGCCGCCAGGGGTTTTTTGCTTTAAGCTCACCGGCCCGGCCGTGTTGCGGATATGTAAATTCTTTGGATAAAGCCACCGCAAACACCTGGTCGTGATGCTACAGGCGGGTATCGTTTGTGACTGCCGGCACACCCCCGGGTTGCCGGCGATCATCACTCCCGCCACCAGCACCTCCGGTCCGGGCTTGGGGAAAAGCCCGTACCGGACGGCGGGGCGCACCGCTGGGGAACGCCCCGCCGAATGCACGCGCCAGCAACCTTGCGTTCATTCAGTGCTGTTGTCATGTGCCTGGACAACCACCTGGCCAGGCACGATCGTGCCCAGTCCGATCCATGAAGCATGGACGCACCCACCGGTCCACCCACCCGGTACTCCTCAATGAAAGTAAGAGCGGATGCATCACACACCTTGGAAGTCAGCGCTCGGCGCAGCATTGTCGGCGGGGCTCATCGCAGCCCCGCTGGCTGCTGTTCCGGCGGCCGCGGAGGTCTCAACCGCGCCCGGCACATCCCCCGTTGTCATCAACGAGGCCTACCTGAGCGGCGGCAGCAGCGGCGCCGCATACAAGCACAAATTCGTGGAACTGTACAACAGCTCCGACGCGCCCGTGTCCCTGGACGGCTGGTCGGTTCAGTACCGCCCGGCCACCGGAACGGCCGCTCCCAGCGGAGTCGCCGCGTTGTCGGGGTCCATTCCCGCCAAGGGCTACTACCTGGTGCAGGGCGGGAGCAACGGCACCAGTGGTGCAGACCTGCCCGCGCCGGACCTCGTGGCCGGGGCGCTCAACTTCGGCGGCAGCGGGGGCACCATTGTGCTCGCGAAGCAGCCCACCGCCGTCGGACTTTCCACCGGATCCGTGGTGGAGCCTGCGGGCGTGGCCGATCTCCTGGGCTACGGCAGCTCCAACACGTTTGAGACCAAGGCCACCGCGGCACCCGCTTCCAACACCGACGTGAAGAGCCTGAACCGGACCGGCGGCGCGGACAGCAACAGCAACGCCGCAGACTTTACGCTCAGCGCCGCCATCACCCCGACGTCCTCCGGCGGCACCGCGCCGGACCCCGCACCGGCCCCTGACCCGGTGAACCGCAGTATCGCCGAGATCCAGGGCACCGGTGCCGAAAGCCCGCTGGCCGGAGCCGCCGCCACCACCAAAGGCAAGGTCACCGCGACCTTTCCCACGGGCGGACTGAACGGCTACTACATCCAGACCCCCGGCACGGGCGGTGACCTGAGCGCCACCAACCACTCCGCCTCTGACGGCATCTTCGTCTACTCGCCCGCAACGGTGGGCTCGGTCCAGACCGGAGACTATGTCCAGGTCACGGGCACGGTTGCCGAGTACTACGGAATGACCCAGCTGAACGTCACGGCGGCTGCCGGCCTCACCAAACTGTCCGAGGCCGCACCCGAGGTCAAGCCCACCATCTTCACGCTTCCGGCCGGCGAGGCCTTCCGTGAGTCCCTGGAAGGCATGCTGCTGGCACCCCAGGGCCCCATGACCGTCAGTGACAACTACAGCCTGAACCAGTACGGCGAAATCGGCCTGGCCGGCGGCACCACCGCACTGGAGCAACCCACCGCCGTGGCACCCTACGGCTCCGCCGAATACGCCGCCGTGGTGGCTGACAACGCCGCCCGCGGCATCAAGCTCGACGACGGGTCCAGCACCAACTTCCTCAAGGACGCCGCCACCAAGGCCGAAGTGCTGCCCTACCTCACCACTACGGATCCGGTCCGGGTAGGCTCACCGGTCAGCTTCACCACCAACGTGGTGCTGGGCTACGCCAACAACTCCTGGAAGTTCCAGCCGCTGACCCACCTGACGGAGGCCAACAAGGCCACCGTCCAGCCGGCCCGCTTCGGCGCCACCCGCACCGATGCCCCCGCTGCCGTGGGCGGCAACCTGAAGCTCGCGTCCTTCAACGTGCTGAACTACTTCCCCACCACCGGCGACCAGGTTGCCGGCTGCAAGTTCTACAGCGACCGCGCAGGCAACCCCATCACCGTCAGCGGCGGCTGCAACGTCCGCGGCGCCGCCAACGCCGCGAACTTCAAACGCCAGCAGGACAAGATCGTCGCCGCCATCTCCAAGTCCGGCGCCGACGTCGTCACCCTGATGGAGGTGGAGAACTCCGCCCAGTTCGGCAAGAACCGGGACGACGCCCTGGCCAAGCTCGTGGAGGCCCTCAACATCCCCACCCCGGGCATCTGGGACTACGTCCGCACCCCCGCCAACGCTCCCCCGCTGGCAGACGAGGACATGATCCGCACCGCGTTCATCTTCAAGAAGGCCGCCGCCGAGCCGGTGGGCGAATCCATCATCCACAATGACACGGTCGCCTTCGCCAGCGCCCGCAAGCCGCTGGCCCAGGTTTTCAAGCCCGTGGGCGCCCCTGATGACAAGAAGTTCATCGCGATCGCCAACCACTTCAAATCCAAGGGCTCGGCTGCCACTCCGGACGACACCGACAAAGGCCAGGGCAATTCAAACCTCGCCCGCACCGCCCAGGCGCAGTCCCTGCTGGCTTTCTCCGACGAGCTGCAGAAGTCCAAGGGCACCGACAAGGTGTTCCTGATCGGCGATTTCAACTCGTACGGCAAGGAAGACCCGATCAACGTCCTCACCGGCGCGGGGTACGTCAACCAGGACGACAAGGCCAGGAATGCCGACGGCACTGCCAAGCACTCGTACCTCTTCGGCGGCCTGGTGGGCTCGCTGGACCACATCCTCGCCTCGCCGGCGGCCAACGCGGTGGTCACCGGTGCGGACATCTGGAACATCAACTCGGTGGAATCCGTGGCGCTGGAGTACAGCCGCTACAACAACAACGTCACCGACTACTACGCACCGGACCAGTTCCGCGCCAGCGACCACGACCCCGTGGTGGTGGGCCTGGACCTCCCGGCAGTCCCTGCCACTGTTGACCTGAACCTCCTGAACATCAACGATTTCCACGGCAGGATCGATTCCAACACCGTGCAGGTCGCCGGGACCATCGAGAAGCTCCGCTCCGCAGCCGCTCCGGGTGCCACTGCCTTCCTGTCGGCCGGGGACAACATCGGTGCCTCGCTGTTCGCGTCCGCGGTCGCCAAGGACCAGCCCACCATCGACGTCTTGAACGCCTTGGAGCTGAAGGCGTCCGCCGTGGGCAACCACGAGTTCGACGGCGGCTGGGCGGACCTGCGCGACCGCGTCAGCGCGGGCGGCACCAACGCTAAGTTCCCCTACCTGGGCGCGAACGTCTACAAAAAGGGCACCACCGATCCGGCCCTGCCGGAGTACACGGTGCTGGACCTTAACGGCATCAAGGTTGCCGTGATCGGCACCGTTACCCAGGAAGTCCCCGCCCTGGTGACTCCCGCCGGCATCGCCGACCTCGACTTCGGCGACCCGGTGGACGCCATCAACCGGGTGGCCGCCAGGATCACGGCGGAGAAGCTGGCGGACGTGATCATCGTTGAAGACCACGACGGCGCCGGTTCCGGGGTGGTGGAGGGCGCCACCCTGGAGCAGGAAGTTGCAGCCGGGGGTCCCTTCGCTAAGCTGGTCACCGAAACCTCCCCCGAGGTGGATGCGATCTTCACGGGCCACACCCACAAGGAGTATGCCTGGGACGCCCCGGTGCCGGGCGCCGCGGGCGAGACCCGGCCGATCGTGCAGACCGGCAACTACGGTGAGAACGTGGGCCAGATCCAGCTGACCGTGGACACGGCCACCAAGCAGGTGACCGGGTACAAGGCCGGAAACATCAAGCGCACCACCGACCCCGCAGCAGAGCTGGTGGCCGCCTACCCGCGCGTGGCCGCCGTGGACGCGATCGTAAAGAAGGCCCTTGCGGACGCCTCCGTGGTAGGCAACCAGCCCATCGGCTCGGTCACCAGGGACATCACCACGGCGTTCACCACCGACGCCACCGGTGGTGCCAAGCGCGATGACCGCGGCAGCGAATCCACCCTGGGCAACCTGGTGGCCGATTCCCTGCTCTCTTCCCTGCAGCCGGCCGAGCTTGGCGGCGCGGAGATCGGCGTCGTCAATCCCGGCGGCCTGCGCAACGAGCTGTACTACGCACCGGACGGCACCATCACCTACGCCGAGGCCAATGCGGTGCTGCCGTTCGTGAACAACCTGTGGACCACGTCCTTGACCGGTGCGCAGTTCAAGACGCTGCTCGAACAGCAGTGGCAGACCAACCCGGATGGCACGGTTCCCAGCCGGGCCTACCTGCAGCTGGGCCTGTCAAAGAACGTCAACTACACCTACGATGCCGCCCGCCCGGCCGGTGACCGGATCACGTCCGTGCGGGTGAACGGCGACCTGCTGGACCCGGCCAAGTCCTACCGGGTGGGAACCTTCAGCTTCCTGGCCACCGGTGGCGACAACTTCCGGATCTTCACCGCGGGCACCAACACCCGCGATTCCGGGCTGGTGGACCGGGATGCCTGGATCGGGTACCTCCAGAAGAGCAGCCCGGTGTCCCCGGACTTCGCCCGGCGGTCGGTGGCTGTCACCAACACCACTGCCGCTGAGGTCAAGCCCGGAGAACCGCTCACGCTGACGGTGTCCAAGCTTGACCTGACGTCGCTCGGCAGCCCGGTGAACACGGCACTGGCGGCCTCGTTCACGGACTCCGCCGGCACGGTGACCCAACTGGGCACGGTCCCGGTCGCCGCCGAAGCCGCCGCCGTGAACCTTGCCGTGCCGGCCGGCGCTGCAACGGGGACGGGCACCCTGGTGCTCACCGCCGTCGAATCCGGCACGATGGTCAGGACTGCGGTCCTGGTTGCGGCGGACACTCCGTCGCAGCCGGTATGCGTCCCGCCGGTCAAGCCCACCCGGCCCGCGGACCTCAAGGGCCAGGCGAACTACGGACAGGCCATGGCCGCGTACCGGGCCTGCCTGCGAGGCTGATCCCAGGATGCGCCGCCACTTCCGGTTCCCTTCCAACGGTTTGGGGGCCGGAAGTGGTGGCGCATCGGTGTTTAAGCCCTGGTGGGGTTAACCCCTGTTGAGGATGGCCGCCGCGATTTCGTCGGCATCGCGGAGGGTGCGCTGGCCGCTGCGGTAGGCGGGGCCGCCCTCCTGGAAGGCTTCGGCGGCGATGGCGGTGCCCCATTGTGCCGATGACAGCTGCAGTCCCAGCACGAACAAGCCCGCCGTCACCGACCCGTTGGCCCCCACCGGCCGGTAGGGGTGGGGCTCCACGTCCAGTCCGGTGGACTCCACCGGGGCGCCTTCGGCGGTCATCATCAGCTTGGATCGGACCAGCCCGTCGGCCAGCAGCTGTTCGAGAAGGGGGGATTCGTTGGCTGATACCCGGTTGCCAGGGGCCAGCGCTTCCACCATGGTCCGCGCCCTTGCCGGCGGCCCGGAAACCCACGGTGACGAAGCCGTAAACTCCGCCGATTTCCGGTCCACACCGAACTTGGGGTCCGGCCCAACAAAGCTGACCACCCCGGCCCGGGCGAGCGCGGCGAGCTGTTCGGAACGGAGCGCCGGCGGCCCGCTGGCCAGGCCCTCCACGAAGGACTCGAACCAGCCGCGGAGTCCGGCCACCCAGGATTCGTCGGTGATGCCGCCATCGGCCACTGCCGTTTTGAGGACGGCGCGTCCGTGGTGCAGGGCACCGATGGCCATCTTGACCGGATCGTCCTCGCCCAGCGCGGAACGGCGTGCGTCGTCGAGCAGGAATTCCACCACGGCGGCGTCGTGCCCGGCCCGGGAAGCAAACGAACGGCCGGCCAACGGAGCCGCCAGTCCCAGCAGGTCCAGGCGGTGCCTGGGGCCGACGTGGACGGCAAGGACACTGTCCACCCCGTCCTCCCACTTCACGGCGCTGTGCGCATGCGGCTGCAGGGCTTCCTCCAGCGCGGCAAGGAATGCCGGCGCGTCCGGCACTGCTCCCGGCTGCGAGCGCACCAGCGTGGAGTAGTAGGCCCACAAGGCGTCGCGGTACAGCAACGGCCACAGGTCGTGGTCGAACGAGGGCCGGATTCCTGCCTTGGCCAGCCGTCCGATCGCGGCCTCGGTGAGGTAGCGCAGCCTGACAGAGGGGGCGTAGTAGCCGTCCAAGGCTGCCTTGGCGCGGTACGGGGTGCCGCGCCGGGAAGCCGCAATGATCACCGGCTCCTGGCCGGAGGCTTCGTACTCGAGCCGGTTGCCGCTGGAGACGAACTTCCCGCCGCGGCCTTCGGTGAGCTGTCCCATGGTGTCAAAGAAATTCAGTCCCATGCCGCGGACCAGGACAGGTTCGCCGGCCGGGATCCGGGACCAGTCCACATCCGCGGGCGCCGCCGGCGGAAAGTACTGCAAACCCAGCCGCGCGGCCGAATCCTGGAGGTCGCGCTGTTCCGGGTTCAGGCGGGACGGGATGTGCCCCAGGGCGAGCACCACGGAGTTGGCCCTGATGGTTTCCCCGGCAGCCAGTCCGACGTCGAACCTTCCGTCCCCGGCGGGGCGCACCCACAAGGCGGACGTTTCGTGGAATTCGATGGTGACGCCGTCGGGGGCCTTGGCCAGCACGTCCGCCAGGGTGCTGCGAAGGTACCGGCCGTACAGGGCACGGCTGGGGAAATCCCGCGAACCCAGCACCGCGATTTCGGCCCGCTCGTCATCGGTGAGGTCCGGCAGCGGATCCTGCTGCTGCCTCAGCCGCCATTGATCGAACGTGGTGCCGGCAACCGGGGCCGGCAGCGACGGGTCCTGGGGAACCAGGGTGGGGTAGAACGACTGGGTGTTCATGAGGAACAGCCGGGACTGGCCCGGCTGCCAGACATGGCCTGGGCCCGCCGGGTACGGATCCACGACGTCGATGCGCAGCCGCACGGGGCGCCCCGCCGCTGCCGCGTGGGCGAGCAGCCGCTCCAGCACGCTGGTGCCCCGGGGGCCGGCGCCGATGATGACGGCCCGGGTGCTCTGCGATAATTCCACGCCATCCAGCGTACGGGCTCAGCGCAACCGGTGCCCCGCACGCTTGACTTGCCAGCTTTGGGGGATGTTGTTTGGATGGGGCGCATGACCACCACAGCAGCTGATCAAGCGTCCGTTCCCGGTCCCGGCCGGGACACCACCGCTACCCCGTCCCCGGGCTCCGCTCCCGAACCAGTCGACGAGAATGTGTGGCTGGAGGACATCTACGGCGAGGAGCAGCTGGCCTGGGTCAAGGAGCAGAACTCCCGCACCGAGGACCTGCTCGAGGGCTCTGACTACGCGGAACTGGAAGCGGGCATCCTCGAAGTCCTGGACTCCACCGACCGGATCGCCATGGTGGGCAAGCGCGGCGACTGGTACTACAACTTCTGGAAGGACCGGCAGAACCCCAAGGGCCTCTGGCGGCGCACCTCCTGGGAGAGCTACTGCACCGATTCCCCGGAGTGGGACGTCCTGCTGGACATTGATGCCCTGGCCGAGGCCGAGGGCGAAGAGTGGGTGTTCCACGGCGCCACGTTCCTGCGTCCGGCCGCGGGCGAGCCCTACCGGCTGGCCTTGCTGGCCCTCTCCCCCGACGGCGGCGACGCGAACCGGTACCGCGAGTTCGACGTCGAGGCACGCGGCTTCGTGGATCCGGCGGAGGGCGGATTCGACCTCCCGACCGCCAAAGGCAACGTGTCATGGCTGGACGCGGACACCCTGCTGGTTGCCTCCACCGCGGAGGGCCTGCCCAGGACGGCGTCCTCGTACGCCCGGACCGCGGTGACCCTCAAGCGCGGCGATTCCCTGGCCGGCGCCCCACGCCTATTCGAGGTGCCCGAGGACCACATGATGGCCATCGTGGCGCATGATTCCACCCCCGGCTTTGAGCGCACCTTCGCGGTGGACTACATCGACTTCTTCAACCGCACCAACCTGGTGCTGCGGGGCGACGAGTGGGTGCCGATCGACGTGCCCACGGACGTCAACGTGAGCGCCCACCGCGAATGGCTGCTCTTCCGTCCCCAGCAGGACTGGGCTGTGGACGGCACCACCTACCCGTCCGGCGCCCTCCTCGCCGCCGGGTTCGAGGACTACCTCGCGGGCAACCGGGAACTCACGGTCCTGTTCACGCCCGATGCCCACACCTCGCTGCAGTCCTGGAGCTGGACCCGGAACTTCCTGCTGCTCAACCTGCTCAGGGACGTTTCCTCCGAGATCCGCGTGCTGGATCCCTCCCGGCCGGCCCACGACGGCTGGGCGGCCACTCCCCTGGACGCCTGCCCGCCGCTGCACGACGTGAACGCGTACGCCGTGGACGACGAGGACGACGAAGCAGCCAACGGCGGCGCGGGTGATGACTTTTGGCTCATCGCCACGGGCTTCACCACCCCCACAACCCTGATGCGCGGCACCCTGGAGCGGAGCGCCCGGGACGGGGAGGCCGACGGAACGCCCGGTGTGGTGAGCCGGCACGCGGCCATCAAGGCCTCGCCGTCGTTCTTCGCTGACGGCGACTATGAGGTGGAGCAGCACTTCGCCGTGTCCGACGACGGGACCCGGGTCCCGTATTTCCAGGTAGCCCCGCGCGGGCTGGCTTTGGACGGGCAGAACCCCACCCAGCTCTCCGGCTACGGCGGGTTTGAGGTCTCCCGGACCCCCGCGTACAGCGGCACGGTCGGCAGGGCGTGGCTGGAGCGCAGGACGGCTTTGTCGGACGGCAGCGACGGGAAGTCGCCGCACTCGCGCGGCGGGGTGTACGTGGTGGCGAACATCCGCGGCGGCGGCGAGTACGGGCCGGCCTGGCACCGTGCCGCCCTGAAGGAAAACCGGCACAAGGCCTACCAGGACTTCGCAGCGGTGGCCCGGGACCTGATCTCGCGCGGAGTGACCTCGCCGCGGCGGCTCGGTTGCGTGGGCGGCTCCAACGGCGGGCTCCTGGTGGGGAACATGCTCACCCGGTACCCGGAACTGTTCAGGGCGGTTTCCTGCGGTGTGCCGCTGCTGGACATGCGCCGCTACACCAAGCTGTCTGCCGGGCATTCCTGGATCGCCGAGTACGGCGACCCGGATGTTCCCGAGCAGTGGGAGTACATCAGGACCTTTTCGCCGTACCACCTGCTCAAGGACGCGGTGGAGTACCCGGAAACCTTCATTTGGACGGCCACCTCGGACGACCGGGTGGGCCCGGTGCAGGCGCGGAAGATGGCCGCCCGGATGCTGGCCATGGGGATCCCCAACGTGTGGTTCCACGAAGCTTTGGAGGGCGGCCACGCCGGCGCCTCCGACAACCGGCAGGCGGCGGCACTGCAGGCCCGCAGCCAGCATTTCCTCTGGAAGGCCCTGGCGGGCTGATGGCGGCCGGGATGGCGGTCCGGAGGGCTGTGGCCGCGGACGTTGAGCAGGTGGCCCAGGTACACCTCCGCTGCTGGCGTGAAACGTACAGGGGCATGTTGACCGATGCTTTCCTTGGCTCGGTGGATCCCGCAGGCCGGCTTGCCCTGTGGCAGCACCTGCTGGACCGTCCGGACCCCGCCGAGGCGTGGGTGGCCTGCGACGGCGCGACGATCGTCGGTTTCGCCGGGCGGCGGCGGCTGCCCGCCCCGGGCTCCCCCGAAGGGCACCCGCCGCCGACTTCCGGCGACCTGGAGCTCTGGGGGTTGTATGTGCTGGCCTCGCACCAACGCCTGGGCCTTGGCGGCCAACTGCTGACCGCTGCGCTGGGCACCCAGGCGGCGAGCCTCTGGGTGGCGGCGGCGAACAGCAACGCCATCGGTTTCTACCGCCGCTTCGGCTTTGAACCTGACGGCGCCAAGGATGTTCTTGCCGACTGGGAGGATCTGCCGGAAATCCGGATGGTCCGCGCCGGGCAAGGCCTCCCCTAGGACCTCCCGGCGCCGGTTTCCCGGGCCGCATGCCTGGCCGGGCACCGTTTTGCACTGCATGGCCGGATCTGCGTATCCTTGGTGGGCTAGGAATAGCAATTGGAGACGTGCCAGAGCGGCCGAATGGGCTTCACTGCTAATGAAGTGTGGGGCACAACTCCACCGGGGGTTCAAATCCCCCCGTCTCCGCGTTTGGCCCCGGTCCCTGGACCGGGGCCTTTTGCGTTCCCTGGCCTGGCTTCAGGAGCGCCCCTGGCCAGTCCTAAGCCAGTTCGCGAATCATCACCTTGAAGTGTCGGCAGACGCGAACGAGCTTCTGATACGCCGGACGTTGCGCCCCGCCCATTCGGAAAACGCTGTCCGGTAGCCGGACGCGGAGGGCGCCGTTCCGGGGTCAGTGGCAGGATTGGCCCATGGCGGCACGCAGCAACTTACCCCGGCCCGAAGGCACCCGGACGGCATGGAATCCTCGCCTGGCACTCCTGGTGGCGGCGACCTTCTTCATGGAGTTCCTTGACGGAACGGTCCTCACCACCGCCATCCCCAGCATTTCCGCGGACTTCGCCATCCCCGCCGCGGACGTGAACGTCACCATGACCGCGTACCTGCTGACGGTGGCCATCGGCATTCCCCTCAGCGGCTGGCTGGCGGAACGCTTTGGTGCGCGCCGGATCTTCTGCCTGGCCATCGCCGTCTTCACCGCCGCTTCGCTGGCCTGCGCCCTCAGCCAGGACCTCACCACCCTGACCTTGAGCCGTATTGCCCAGGGGGCGGGAGGCGCCATGATGGTCCCGGTGGGAACCCTGGTGGTCCTTCGCGGCACCCCGAAGTCCGAGTTGCTTCGCGCCACCGCGTTCCTGGTGTGGCCCGGGCTCCTGGCCCCGGTCCTCGCCCCGCTGGTGGGCGGTGCGCTCACCACCTACCTGTCCTGGCACTGGATTTTCCTGGTCAACCTTCCGCTCGGTGCCGCCGCGTTCCTGGCCTCGCTCCGGCTGGTCCCGGTGGCGCCAGGCGATCCGGGCCGGCGCTTGGACTGGCCCGGCATGGCCCTGACCACCGTCGGGGTAGGAGCGCTCGTGGCCGGCCTGGAGCTTGCCAGCAGCCACCCCGAACTGCCCTGGGCCGGGATCAGCGCCGCCACCGGGGCCGCAGCACTTACGGGGGCCGTGATATGGATGCGGCGCACCCCGCATCCGCTGTTCAACCTGCAAGTCTTTCGCGCCCGGACCTTCCGCGCCATGGCTACCGGCGGTTTCGTGTACCGGGTAACCATCAGCTCGGTCCCGTTCTTGTTGCCGCTGATGTTCCAGACCGGATTCGGCTGGACTCCCCTGCATGCCGGCGCACTCGTGGCCGCAGTGTTCATCGGCAACATCGGCATCAAGCCTGCCACCACGCCCCTGATCCGGAAGTTTGGCTTCAAGGCGATGCTGGTGTTTGCCTCGCTGGCGTCGGCCGTGACCTTCGCCGCTTGCGCCCTGCTGACTCCGGACACCCCGGAAGCCCTGATGTTCGCGCAGCTGGTGTGCAGCGGGGCCTTCCGCTCCATCGGCTTTTCGTCATATGCGTCGGTCCAGTACGCGGACATCCCGCCGGCACAACTCACCTCCGCCAACACAGTGTCGGCGACCCTGGTGCAGCTCGCCACAGGCTCGGGAATCGCCGTTGCAGCGCTGCTGATCCGGACGTTTGACGGGGTTTCCCTGGGGCACCAGGATGCCGCCGGACCATTCCGGGCCGCGTTCCTGGCCATGGCCGTGCTGATGCTGGCCAGCACCGCGGACAGCATGCTGCTGCCGCGGCACGCCGGGGCGTCGGTAAGCCAGCGGGGACACCGGAGAGACTCCGGCCACCGGACCGGCACAGCAAGCTCGACCGCCACATCAGCCGCAGCAGGCACGGCAGCCGGCGGCCCTGGCACTGTGACCGGGCGGCCTGCCGTCAGCCCGCCTGCGCCAGCACCAAAGGAAGCACCGCTCCCGCCCCGGCCTGCCGAAGGGAGCGCCCGGCGACCGTAAGGGTCCACCGGCTGTCAACGAGGTCGTCAATCAGCATGACCGGCTGGCCTTGGGCTGACTGCAGGGCCGCTTCAAGCTCCGGACCCACCACCAGCCGGTCCCACACGCCGGCCAGCCGGTAGGCGCTGTTGCCGCCACGGCCTCCGGTGGGACCGCCGTGCGCCAACTGCAGCTCACCAAGGTAGGGGATCCGCCCGATATCCGAGATCCCGCGGGCCAGCGAACCCACCAGCTGCGGCTTGCTCCGGGAGGGGATGCTGACGATCGCAGCTGGCCTGCCGGCTCCGCTCCACCCCGGGTTCCGGGCGTCCCCGCTGCCCCATTCGCGCAGCACCTGCACGCAGGCCTGCAGCATCCCGGGATCCACCGGCCGGTCCTGCGCGCCGGCGGCGAACACCTCCCGCAAGGCCCCGCCCCAGCCCAGGTCCGTCAGGCGGGCGAGGACCCGCCCGTCCGCGAGGCCTTCCCCTGGCTTGAGCTTGCCCTTCGCCGGAACTCCCAGGCGGTCCATGCCGCTGGGCCACTGCAGGCGCGGCTCCAGGACTCCGCCCGCCATGCTCAGAGTCTGGCCGGCGGCTGCTGTGGCCTCGGCCGCGACGTCGGCGGGGAACCATTGGCCTGCACAGTTGTCGCACCGGCCGCAGGGCCGCGCCGTCTCATCGTCCAGGACCGAGGTGATGTACTCCATCCGGCAGCCCGCCGTGTCCTGGTAGATGACCATGGAGTCCTGCTCGTCCACGCGCGCCTCGGCGATCCGGCTGTAGCGTTCGGCGTCGTAGGTCCAGGGCTGTCCGGTGGCGCGCCACCCGCCGCCGACCCGTTCCACGGCGCCGTCCACGGAAAGTACCTTCAGCAACAACTCGAGCGGGGTGCGCCGAAGGTCCACCCTTGCTTCCAGCGCCACCGTTGACAGGGCCGTTCCGGCCTCGGCCAGGGCGGTCAGTACGGCCCCGGCTTTCTCCTCGGACGGCATGGATGCGGTGGCGAAGTATTGCCAGATTTCGCGGTCCTCGGAGCCGGGCAGCAGCAGGACGTCGGCATTGGCGGCGCCACGGCCCGCACGGCCCACCTGCTGGTAGTAAGCCACGGGCGACGACGGGGCCCCCAGGTGGACAACGAAGCCAAGGTCCGGCTTGTCGAAGCCCATGCCCAGTGCCGACGTGGCCACCAGCGCCTTGACCGCGTTGTCCTTCAGCAGCTGCTCCGCCCTTTCCCGGTCGGCCGGATCGGTCCGGCCGGTGTAGGCAAGCACGTGGTGCCCTGCCTCGGCCAGCAGCCTGGCGGTGTCTTCCGCTGCGGACACCGTCAGGGTGTAGATGATGCCGCTGCCGGGGAGGTCTGAGAGGTGCGTCAGCAGCCAGCCCAGGCGCGCTTTGGAATCGGGAAGTGACAGGACGCCGAGCCGCAGCGAATCACGGCCCAGCGCGCCGCGGATGGTCAGGACCCCTGCACCGAGTTGCTCTTCGATATCGTGCACCACCCGCGAATTGGCCGTTGCGGTGGTGGCCAGGACCGGCACAGAATCAGGCAACCGCGTGATGAGGTCGGCGATGCGGCGGTAGTCGGGGCGGAAGTCGTGGCCCCAGTCGGAGATGCAGTGGGCTTCGTCTATCACCAGCAGGCCGGTCCGGCGGAGGAGTTCGGGCAACTGGTTTTCACGGAAGGCAGGATTGGTCAGCCGTTCCGGGGAGACCAGGAGGACGTCCACTTCATCGGCAGCCAACTGCTCACGGACAGTGTCCCACTCCAGCTGGTTGGCGGAGTTGATGGCCACGGCCCGCACCCCGGCCCTCGCAGCGGCGGCCACCTGGTCGCGCATGAGGGCGAGCAAGGGCGAGACGATCAGCGTGGGGCCAGCGCCCCGGCGCCGCAGCAGCAGGGAGGCCACGAAGTAGACGGCGGACTTGCCCCAGCCGGTGCGCTGGACCACCAAAGCCCGCCTCCCGGCGTCGACCAATGCCTCAATGGCCTCAAACTGCCCGTCGTGGAACACTGCACCCGGGTGCCCCACCAGGCCGCGAAGGACCTCGAGGGCCTCGGCGTGGGTGGCGGTGCCCGGGGCATCTTGACCTGCTGCAAGGGTGGGGGCGGAGAGTGTGGACGTGTACTGGTTATCGGCCATTGATTCAGTATCCCAGCACCCCCTGACAGCGGGCACAGCCCGGACTGCTATGTGGAAAGCGGCGGCCGGTGCGCCCGAAAGCGCGCAGCTGTTACGAAAGTGCGCCCGGAGCCAGCTTGGCTGCGTCCGCCGCCCACGTAAGATAAAGCCCGTGACTAGCGAACAGACAACGACATTTGATCTCTCGGCATCCTTCAAGGCCTACGACGTCCGTGGGATTGTGGGCGAATCGATCACCGCCGAAATCGTCGAAGCCGTGGGGGCCGCGTTCGTGGATGTCCTCAAGCTCGAAGGCCAGACCATCGTGGTGGGCGGCGACATGCGCCCCTCCTCCCCCGAGTTCACCAAGGCCTTCGCCAACGGAGCCGCAACGCGGGGCGCCAACGTGGAGCTGCTGGACCTGATCTCCACCGATGAGCTGTATTTTGCCTGCGGTTTCCTGAACCGCGCCGGCGCAACCTTCACCGCCAGCCACAACCCTGCCGCCTACAACGGCATCAAGATGTCCAAGGCCGGCGCCGTCCCGATTTCCTCCGAAACCGGCCTGAAGGAGATCCAGGCCCTTGCGGAGCAGTACCTCAACGCCGGGTCCATCCCCGCCGCCGGCGCCCGTGGAAACATCAGCGTCCGCGACGTCCTGAAGGATTACTCCGAGTACCTCCGCAAGCTGGTTGACCTCTCGGCCTCCCGCCGGCTGAAGGTGGTGGTGGACGCAGGCAACGGCATGGCAGGCCTGACCACTCCCGCCGTACTGGGCGACGCCCTGCTGCACAAACTGCCGTTCGACATTGTCCCGCTGTACTTCGAACTGGATGGTTCCTTTCCCAACCACCCCGCCAACCCGCTGGAGCCGGAGAACCTCCGCGACCTCCAGGCCGCGGTCATCAAGCACGGTGCGGACATCGGCCTGGCGTTCGACGGCGACGCAGACCGCTGCTTCGTCATCGACGAAAAGGGCGAGCCCGTGTCGCCGTCGGCCATCACCGGGATGGTGGCGCGCCGCGAGATCGCCCGCGCCAAGGCACAGGGTGAGGAAAAGCCTACGATCATCCACAACCTCCTCACCTCCCGCGCCGTCGCCGAGCTGGTGGAGCACGACGGCGGACGGGCTGTCCGGACCCGCGTGGGCCACTCGTTCATCAAGGCGGTCATGGCCGAGGAAGGCGCCGTGTTCGGCGGCGAACACTCCGCGCACTTCTACTTCCGCGATTTCTGGAACGCGGACACCGGCATGCTGGCAGCCATGCATGTCCTGGCAGCACTGGGCGAGCAGGACGGGCCGCTGTCCGATCTGGCACGCGAATACGAGCCCTACGTCAGCTCCGGCGAGATCAACTCCGAGGTGGAGGACAAGCCGGCGGCGGTGGAGCGGGTACGCCAGGCCTTCGCGGACGAGGACCTCACCATCGACACCCTGGACGGCAGCACGTTCACGGCCAACGACGGCAGCTACTGGTTCAACCTCCGCCCCTCCAACACCGAACCGTTCCTGCGGCTCAACGCCGAGGCGACGGACCGGGCCACCATGGAGCGCGTGCGCGACCGCGTCCTCTCGCTGGTACGGGCCTAGCAGCGGATGGCTGACCACACCGGGCAGGCAACGGAGGGCTCCGGCGGCCAGGAGAGCTGGCGCGATTCTGTTCCGGAAGCCACGGCAACCGACCTGGAGAACCTCCTGGGGACGGGTGTCAGCGCGGCCCAGGAGCAGCTCCAGCGCAACGGCGGCTTCCTGCCCTTCGCGCTTACGGTCCAGAACGACGGCGAGGTGCGGCTGGTTGCCGTCTCCCCGGCGGAGGCCGGGGAGGACACGGACGGGGATTTCGACGCCGAGGCCATGATCCACGACCTCCAGGCGCTCCTGCGGCAGAACCGGGACGACTTCCGTGCCGCCGCCGTCGTGTGCGACATCCTGCTGGTGGAAGAGGATTCCGACGCCATCCATGTCGCCGCCGAGCACCGGGACGGTTCCCTGTTCGCTGCTGTCCTGCCGTATGCCGCCAACCCCAGCACCCAGTCCTGGGATTTTGGCGAGCTGGGCGCGGATGCCAGCGAGCCCGCCATCTGGGTGGACTAGACCAGCGGCAGCCGTGAAGATCAACGCCTTCGCCGACGTCAGCCTGCGGGCACTCATGGTGCTCGCAGCGGTCCCGGATGGCACCCTGCTGACTACCCAGAGCATCGCGGACTCGGTGGGGACGCCCTACAACCATGTCAGCAAGGCGATGGCCAAGCTGCGGAGCCTGGGGCTGATTGAGGTTGTCCGGGGCCGGTTGGGCGGGTCCCAGCTCAGCCATGCCGGGCGCGTCGCCAGTGTGGGGCAGATCCTGCGGCAACTCGATTCCCGGGCCGATCCGGCCGATTGCGTATCGCCGGCCGGCAACTGCCCGCTGATCACGGAATGCCGGCTCCGCAGCGCCCTGGCCCGCGCCCGGGAAGCCTTCTACGCAGAGCTCGACTCCGTGGTGATCGCCGACCTTCCCCAGGCCCGCCAGATGGCTCCCGTATTCCAGGTGATCGGCCTCCGCCCGGGGTTGTAGCCCCACGCATCCGGGGGTCGACTACCAGTTTGATTTCAAACTTCTACACAGTGTAGAACTGAGGCAGAAATACTTGTATTTCAAATACGAGTTTTCATCCGGCCGGACGAAGGCCCCGGCCATAACCTCAGGAGTTTCAGATGCTCTCGGACAAATCCCGCCCCGTCATTGAGGCCACCCTGCCGCTGGTCGGCTCCAGGATCGGATCCATCACCCCGAACTTTTACGCCCGTCTTTTCGCGGCGCACCCCGAACTGATGGATGGCCTGTTCAGCCGCTCCAACCAGCGCTCCGGGAACCAGCAGCAGGCCCTCGCCGGCAGCATCGCAGCCTTCGCCACCCACCTGGTCAACAATCCGGGCACCCTGCCGGAGACGGTCCTTTCCCGCATCGCCCACCGGCACGCCTCCCTGGGCATCACCGCGCCGCAGTACCAGGTGGTCTACGAGCACCTGTTCGCCGCCATCGCCGAAGACCTGGCCGAGGTGATCACGCCGGAGATCGCTGAGGCCTGGACCGAGGTCTACTGGCTCATGGCAGATGCCCTGATCAAGCTCGAGAAGGGGCTCTACGCGGCCCAGGCCAACGACAAGATGTGGACGCCGTGGCGGGTTGCGGCGAAAGCCCCCGCCGGAACCGGTTCCATGACCTTCACCCTGGAACCGGCGGATGACACCCCGGTCACCGAAGCCTTGCCCGGACAGTACATCAGCGTGAAGGTGGCCCTCCCGGACGGCCTGCGGCAGGTGCGGCAGTACTCGCTCTCCGGCGATGCCGGCACCAGCCGGACCTTCACCACCAAACTCGACGACGGCGGCGAGGTCTCCCCCGTCCTGCACCACACCGTCCAGGTGGGCGACGTCGTCGAGATCTCCAACCCCTTCGGTGAGATCACGCTCAAGGACGGCGACGGCCCGGTGGTCCTGGCCTCCGCGGGCATCGGCTGCACCCCCACCGCGTCCATCCTGCGGTCGCTGGCCGAGTCCGGCTCTGACCGGCAGGTGCTGGTACTCCACGCCGAAAGCACCCTGGACAGCTGGGCCCTGCGCAGCCAGATGACCACCGACGTCGAACGCCTGGACGGCGCCGAGCTGCAACTTTGGCTGGAGCAGCCGGTGGACGGCACCAAGGAAGGCTTCATGTCCCTGCGCGAAGTGGACCTCCCTGCCGACGCGTCCCTCTACCTCTGCGGCCCGCTGCCTTTCATGAAAAACATCCGCAACGAGGCCATCAACGCCGGCATTCCCGCCACCAGCATCCACTATGAGGTCTTCGGCCCGGACATCTGGCTCGCGAGCTGATTTAACCCCTGGGCCCGCTCCTGGGCCCACGGGACGACGACGGCCCCGCACCTTTCGGAAAAGGTGCGGGGCCGTCGTCGTACTTCATGTTACGAAAGGCGGGCCTTCAGGCCTGCCAGTTCGGACTGCAGGGCTTCGGGCAGCGAGCCGCCGAAGTTGGCGAACCAGTCTTCAATGGAGGCCAGCTCGGTGGCCCATTCGGCGGGATCGACCTTGACGGCTTCCTCGACCTGCGCGGCCGTCATGTCCAGGCCCTCGAGGTCGATGGCCTCGCCGGTGGGCACGTAGCCGATGGGGGTTTCGACGGCGTCTGCCGTGCCTTCAAGGCGCTCGATGGCCCATTTGAGCACTCGGGCATTGTCGCCGAATCCAGGCCAGGCGAAGCCGCCTTCGGAGTTACGGCGGAACCAGTTGACCAGGAAGATCTTGGGCAGGCGCTCCGGATTTGCCTTGGCGGACAGGTTGACCCAGTGGTTCAGGTAGTCGCCTGCGTCGTAGCCGATGAAGGGCAGCATGGCCATGGGGTCGCGCCGGACCACGCCCACCGCGCCGGCAGCGGCGGCGGTGGTTTCCGAGGACAGCGTGGAGCCCATGAAGATGCCGTTGGACCAGCTGCGGGCCTCGGTGACCAGTGGAATGGTGGTCTTCCGACGGCCGCCGAACAGGATCGCGGAGAGCTCCACGCCGTCGGGGCTGAAGTACTCCTCGGCCAGCATGTCGATCTGGTCGATCGGGGTGCAGAAGCGGGAGTTCGGGTGGGCTGCGGGCTTATCCGAATCCGGCGTCCAGGAGTTGCCCTGCCAGTCGGTAAGGTGCGCGGGCACCTCGTCCGTCATGCCCTCCCACCACACGCCGCCGTCGTCGGTCAGCGCCACGTTGGTGAAGATGCTGCTGCCCTTGGCGATGGCCCGCATGGCGTTGGGGTTGGTGCCCCAGCCGGTACCGGGTGCGACGCCGAAGAGGCCCGCTTCAGGGTTGACCGCGCGCAGCTCGCCTTCCTTGCCAAACCGCATCCAGGTGATGTCGTCACCGAGGGTTTCCACCTTCCAGCCCTTGATGGTGGGATCCAGCAGGGCGAGGTTGGTCTTGCCGCAGGCAGAGGGGAAGGCCGCGGAGATGTAGTACGTCTTCTGCTCGGGGGAAGTCAGCTTAAGGATGAGCATGTGCTCCGCCAGCCAGCCCTCGTCGCGGGCCATGACGGAGGCGATGCGCAGGGCGTAGCACTTCTTGCCCAGCAGCGCGTTGCCGCCGTAACCGGAGCCGAAGGACCAGATGGAGCGTTCTTCGGGGAAGTGGACGATCCACTTGTCCGGGTTGCACGGCCACGGGACGTCATCCTCGCCCGGCGCCAGCGGAGCACCCAGGGAATGCAGGGCCGGAACGAAGAAGGCGTTGGTCTCGGTGATCCGGTTCAGGACATCCGTGCCAATGCGGGCCATGATTCGCATGGAAGCAACAACGTAGGCGCTGTCGGTGATTTCCACGCCGAACTTGGGGTCCTCGGCATCCAGGTGGCCCATGACGAACGGGATGACGTACATGGTGCGGCCGCGCATGGAACCGGCGAAGAGCCCGCGCAGCTTGTCCTTCATCTCGCGCGGGTCCATCCAGTTGTTGGTGAAGCCGGCGTCACGCCTGTTTTCCGAGCAGATGAAGGTCTGTTCCTCGACGCGGGCAACGTCGGCGGGATCCGAGAACGCGGCGAAGGAATTCGGGAACAGGTCCTGGTTGAGGCGCGTGAGCGTTCCGGCGGCGACGAGTTCGTCGGTCAGGCGGGTGTTTTCCTCTTCGGACCCGTCAACCCAGTAGATGCGGTCCGGCTGCGTAAGCTCAGCAACCTCTTCGACCCATGCCAGCAAGCCGGCATGTGTGGTGGGTGCTTTCTCAAGCAGCGGCTTCTGCGCCAGATCGCCCATTGCAGTTCCCTTCCTCGGGTTCATCGGTGTGAGCTAAATGCTATGGTCCGGACCACTGGAGTTTTTGGGGAGCTTGACTGACATCTCCGGTCACGAAAAGTGAATTCCGCGGAAATTCAGGGAATTTTTGCCGCAGAATCACCGATTAAGTGACAAAGGTCACCTATACCGGTCTAGTTGCGGAGATTACAAGCGTTTCGATTTGGCACTACGGCCCCGGCTCGCGTAAAGTAATTCGAGGTTCGGGGAGAGCGGTTCTTCTCCCGGGACACGGAATGCGCCCATAGCTCAGCTGGATAGAGCGTCTGTCTACGGAACAGAAGGTCAGGGGTTCGAATCCCTTTGGGCGCACCAACAAGGTCCGCACCGGTTCGCCGGTGCGGACCTTTTTTGTGCTGTTCCGGCGCCACGGCCCGGCTAGGCTGTGCACATGATGCCCGAGGCCGCTGAGCGCGAATTTGATGTTGTTGTTATCGGCGCAGGCGCCGTAGGTGAAAACGTGGCGGGCCGCGTGGTCCAGGCGGGCCTGAGCGCCGTCATGGTGGAAGCGGAACTCATCGGCGGTGAATGCTCCTATTGGGCGTGCATGCCGTCCAAGGCACTGCTCCGGCCCGGCACCGCCCTGCATGGGGCGCAGACCACCCCTGGCGCCAAGGAAGCTGTCACCCGAACCCTGGACGCCGCCGCCGTCCTGTCCCGCCGCAACTACTTCACGTCCAACTGGCAGGACGACAGCCAGGTTGCCTGGGCGGAGGACACAGGCATCGAGCTGGTGCGCGGCCACGGCTGGCTGACCGGGCCCAAGACCGTGGAGGTGGCGGGACTGGACGGGACCCAACACCTGCTGCGGGCCCGGCACGCGGTGGTCCTGGCCACCGGATCGACCCCCAACACCCCTCCGATCGAGGGCCTGGAGGACGTGCAGGTTTGGGGCACCCGGGAAGCGACGTCGGCAGCTGAGATCCCTGAGCGCCTCGCGGTCCTGGGCGGCGGTGTGGCCGGAACGGAGCTGGCGCAGGCCTTTGCCCGCCTGGGTTCAAGCGTCACCCTGGTGGCGCGCAGCGGCCTGCTTGGCACGTTCCCGGAGGAAGCGGCAGCGCTGGTGGCGGCTGGATTGCGGGCAGACGGCGTCAACCTCCGGCTGCATACGGCCACCGAACGCATCGCCGCGAACGACGACGGGACGCTCACCGTCAGCCTGGGCGACGGAACCACCGTCACGGCGGAAAAGGTCCTGGTCTCCACCGGCCGGCACCCGGCACTGGAAGGCCTGGGCCTGGAAAGCGTGGGCTTCGAGCCCGGTGAATCGGGACACCTGAGCCTGTCCACTGACACCACGGGCCTCGTGGAAGGAACCCCCGGCAATGACCACTGGCTGTATGCCGTGGGGGACGCCGCGGGCAAGAACCTCTTCACCCACCAGGGCAAGTACGAGGCCCGCGCCACCGGCGACGCCATTGCCGCCCGGGCCAAGGGCGAGCTCAAGGGAGCCCCGGGCGACTGGACCCGCTGCGCCCAGACCGCCAACCAGCACGCCGTACCCAGCGTCGTCTTCACGGATCCGGAATTGGCCAGCGTGGGGCGCACCCTGGCGACTGCCAGGAAGGACGGCTACAACGCCTCATCCGTGGAACTGCCCATCCAGGTGGCTGGCTCCTCCCTGCACTCGGAAAACTACGAGGGGTGGGCGCAGCTCGTGGTTGACGAAGACCGCAAGGTCCTCCTGGGCGCCACCTTCGCCGGGCCTGACGTGGCTGAGCTGCTGCATGCGGCCACGGTGGCAGTGGTGGGCGAGGTCCCGCTGGACCGGCTGTGGCACGCGGTCCCTTCCTATCCCACCATCAGCGAGGTCTGGCTCCGGCTGCTGGAGAACTACGGCCTGTGACTCCTATTTGAACTGACCGGTCAGTTTGGTTAGTCTTGAGGCAGACTTCTTCTGCGAAAGGCAAGCCTTGCTCTCAGCACACCAGCTCCAGGCCAAAGGACGCCGGGACCCGCTGCTTCCTCCCACGTCCCTGACGGTTGCCCGCGGCGAGCTCCTGCTCGTTGCCGGCGACCGGCAGGACCAGCGCACCGCGCTGGCGCTCCTGCTCAGCGGCAGGATGAAGGCCACCGGCGGGGGACAGCTCAGCTGGGACGGCAACTCCCGGACCAAGCACCTCCGCCTCGCCGCGGCGCTGGTGGACTCCCCCGGCGTCAATGAACCGGAGGAACACCTCAGCGTCCGCGACCTGGTGACCGAGGACCTGGCCCTGATCCCCCGCCGCTACCGTGGCGCCCTGCTCAGCCGGCCCTGGCTCAAGGTCAACCGGTTCGAGGACATCGCGGACCTGTGGACGGAACAGCTCGAGCCCCGGCGGCGGCTCGAGCTGCTGACGGCGCTGGCCCTGGCCAACCCGCGCACCGACCTGCTGGTGGTCGACTCCCCGGACCGGCACAGCGCGGATGAACTCACCTGGCTGCCGCGCCTCCAGGCGTTGGCGTACGACGCCGGGCGGCCCCTCGCCGTCGTAGCGGCCGTCAGTGCCGTCCCCGCATCGTGGGACGGGCCGGTTGCCCACATCGGCAACGAGGCACCCGACCCCGCCACCGATCCCGCGCCGGAACGGATCCCCGAAACCGCCCCCGATGCCCCCGCCGGCACGCTCTCAGCGGAGTCCATGCCTGACCGGGAAAACCAGGAAACCGAACTCGAAACCGAGGTTGCCAAGTGACTGTCCTGCGGCTGGCCCGCTCCGAACTCAAGCGCATGACCGGCGGGCTGCTGCCCAAGCTGACCATCCTGGCGCTGACAATGGTCCCGCTGCTCTACGGCGCTGTGTACCTGTACGCAAACTGGGATCCCTACGGCCACCTCAACAGCCTCGACGCCGCCCTCGTGGTGGAGGACTCGGGCGCCACCGCTGCCGACGGCACCCGGCTGGAGGCCGGAACCAAGGTGGCGGACAGCCTGGTGGAAGGCAACGTGTTCCACTGGGTTCCGGTTTCCAGCTCAACGGAGGCCGATGCCGGAGTCAGCAGCGGCCAGTACGCCTTTGCCCTGAAGATCCCCAAGGATTTCTCGGCAAACCTGGTCTCGCCGGGCAGCTTTGATTCCGCGAGCCAGGCCATGCTGAACGTCACCACGAACGATGCCAACAACTACCTGTTGAGTACCATCGTGGACAAACTCACCACGGCCGTCCACACCTCGGTGGCCAAGGAGGTTGGTGAGGAGACCGCCAACCAGTTGCTCACCGGCTTCGGCACCATCCACAGCAAGATGGTCCAGGCTGCGGACGGCGCCGCCCAGCTGGCCGACGGCGTGGCGACCCTCAGGGACGGAACGGTCACCCTCCACCAGGGCACCACAGCCTTGAGCAGCGGCGCCGACCAGTTGTACGCCGGCCAGCTGAAGCTGCGGGACGGCGCCAACCAGCTGACCGACGGCGCAGGTCAGCTCAGCAACGGATTGTCCACGCTCAAGGACAAGACCGCTACGCTGCCCTCCGATACCCAGACGCTGGCGTCCGGCGCGGCCCAGGTGGCAGCCGGGAATGCCCAGCTCAATACCAAGGTCCAGGACGTGGCGTCCCAGCTGGAGGCAGCCGACCAGGGGCTGCGCACCCGGGTGGTGGAGTCCAACAGCAGGCTGGTCGCGTCGGGCATCCTGACCCAGGAACAGGCTGACAAGGTGCTGGCTGATTTCGACGCCGCCGCGGCGTCCAGCCCTATGGCCGCGGCCAAGGCCAAAATCCAGACGGACGCCGAACAGGTCCAGCAGCTGGCCGACGGCTCCCAGGCCGTCAGCGTCGGCGCAGCCCAGCTGGCCGCCGGGATGCCTGCCCTGAAGGACGCCATCGGGCAGGCCTCGGCCGGGGCGAACCAGCTGCACACAGGGGCCGCAGCACTGGCAACCGGTGAGCAGTCCGCCGTCGACGGCGCCGCCGGGCTTGCGGACGGGGCGCGGAAGGTGGACGCCGGCGCGGCCCAGCTCGCCGATGGGGCGGCCCAGGCCGCCACCGGTTCCCGTACCCTGGCCGACGAGATCGGAAAGGGTGCCGGCCAGGTTCCCAACCCGGACGACACCCAAAAGAGTAACCTCTCGCAGGTGATGGCCGATCCTGTGGCGGTCAGCAATGTCTCGCAGGCCAAGGCCGGTTCCTACGGGGCAGGGCTGGCACCGTTCTTCCTCACGCTCGCCCTGTGGATCGGGATCTTCATGCTGATCCAGGCGATGCGGCCCATTACCCAGCGGGCCCTGGCCTCGAACGCGCCGTCGTGGAAGATCGCGCTGGGTGGCTGGCTGCCGTTCCTGCTGGTCTCCGTAGTGCAGGCGTCCCTGCTGACCTTGGTGGTGGATGTGGCGCTGGGGCTGAACCCGGCGCACCCGGTCCTGATGTGGCTGTTCCTGCTGGCGGCGGCTATGGCGTTCAGCGCCCTCATCCAGGGGATCGTGGCCCTGCTGGGCTCCCCGGGCAAGCTGGTGGTGCTGATCCTGCTGGTCCTGCAGCTGGTGTCCTCCGGTGGAACGTTCCCGTGGCAGACCACCCCGGAGCCGCTGCATGCGGTGCACCAGGTCCTCCCCATGGGCTACGTGGTGACCGGGATGCGGCACCTGATCTACGGCGCGGACCTGTCCATGATTGTTCCCACCCTGGTTGGCCTGCTGGGCTACACCGTCCTGGGCGCGGCCCTGTCCACCCTGGCGGTGCGCAAGAACAAGTATTGGACACTCAAGACACTGAAACCGGAGATCGCCGTATGACCACCGAACCCCAGGCCGGGGCGAAAGCGCTCCGGCCCGCCCGGACCAACGCCACCCGCCAGAAACTCTTCGACGCCTCCATGGAGCTCATCGGCGAACGCGGGGCAGCCAACGTCACGGTGGACGAGATCGCCGCCGCTGCCGGGGTGTCCAAGGGCACGGTCTATTACAACTTCGGCAGCAAATCCGAGCTCATCGCCCAGTTGCTGCGGCACGGGGTGGACATCCTCAAGGCACGCCTGCTTGAGGCCGCTGACGGCGGCGGCGGCCGGGACCCGCTGCTGGCCATGGAAGCGATGATTGGCCAGGCCATGGACTTCATGGCCGAATACCCTTCCTTCGCCCGCCTGTGGGTCAGCGAAAACTGGCGGATCCCCAGTGAATGGCAGGGCACATTTTCGGTCCTGCGCGGGGAGCTCCTCGCGGTCATCGGCCAGGCCGTGGAAAGCGTGGCCGCGGCATATCCGGTAGATGGCTCGGTGTCCCGGGGCAGCCTGGAGACAGCCATCTTCGGCGCCTGCTTCGTGGTGGGCCTGGACCGGCAGACCTACAATCCCGAGCGGACCCGTGACCAAAGTGTTGCAGCAATCATGGCCATCATGCGCGGCTACGTCCTGAAGGATGCCGCGCCTCGGGGATGATGGAGCACATGCGCCATACCGGAAAGAGCGGAAAGTTTGCGGTGATCTGCGGCGTCGTCGCCGCCGGGCTGCTGGTGCTCACGGGGATGACCCTTGCGGAGCCGGTGTTCGTCGCGTTCCTTGGCGTCCTGGCGCTGGCGTACCTGGCTGCGGTTGCCGAGGTGGTGGTCCGCCGCCGGCGCTTCGCCCTGTTCGCCGCGGGGACCGGAACTGCCCTGGCCCTCGGCTTTTCCCTGGCGTTCGTCAGCACCTGGACGCTGGCGTACGACGACCAATCCTCCTTCCTGGGCACCCCGCTGCCCACCCGCGACCCGGACAACTACTTCCTGGGCGCCGGGGTTGCGGCCGCGGCAACTTTCGGGATCCTCTTCCTGGGCGCGCTCTGGCCGGGGCGGCGGCGCGCAACGCCGGTCCGCAGGCCGGCCGGAACCACCAGGCGCCCGGCGGCCGCCCCCCGCCCGGGCACCCGGGCCGCCGCACAGGGCACCGCACGCCCCGCACCGCAGCGCACTCCACCACAACGGCCCGGACCGCCGCCGCGCAGCCCCCGTGCAGCCGCCCCACGGACCGCCGGCCAGGCTTCCGGACCGCAGGCTTCCGGACCGCAGGCATCCGGCGCCCAGGCGTCCCCCGCTCAGCGGACGTCCGTTTCCCGGGCTCCCATCCGGGGGACATCTGCGGCAGCCAAGCGCCCGTCGTCGTCCGTGTCCCCCGCGCCCAAACCGGCACCAAAGTCCGGCAGCGGCTCAGCCTCCCGCCGCTGACGGCGCCCGCCTGCTCCGGTGAGCACCGCGGTGGCCACGCCGCCCAGGAGGAGCAGGCCGCCCGCCAGTTCCGTTGCCGACGGCACCTCGGCGAGGACCAGCCACGCCGTGCTCATGCCCACCACCGGGACCAGCAGCGTGAAGGGCACCACGGCCGACGACGGGTGGCCGGCAAGGAGCCGGTTCCAGATGCCGTAACCCACCAGCGAGGCAAAGATTGCCGTGTACAGCGCGCTGAGCACGGTGGGCGCCTGCAGCGTGGCCAGCGACTGCCACACCCTGTCCGGACCGTCCACGAGCACGGACAATACCCCCAGCGGAAGCGGAACCACAGCCCCGGACCAAACCACCAGCCCCAGGCCCGACGCCGCTTTGGCCTTCCGGGCCATGACATTTCCGGCGGCCCAGGACAACGCCGCGGCCAGGACGATAATCAGCGGCAGCAGCGGTGCCACGGCGCTGCGTCCTGCCGCCACGACGGCGAGCCCGGCGACGCCCAGCACCACGCCCGCCAGTTGACGCCGGCTGGGGCGTTCGCCCAGGAAGCCCGCGGCAAGGAGGACGGTCAGCAGGACCTGCGCCTGCAAGACCAGGGACGCGAGCCCCGCGGGCATGCCCAGTGCCATGGCCAGGTAGAGGAGGCCGAACTGGCCTGCGCTCATGAAGAGTCCGACGCCGATGATGGCCTTCCAGCTGACGTCCGGTTTCCTGATGAAGAAGATCCAGGGGAACACCACCAGGACGAAGCGCATGGCCACGAACAGCAGCGGCGGGAAGTCGTGGCCGCCGGCATGCAGCCCGAGGTCGATGGCCACGAAATTCAGGCCCCACAACAGGGCGACAAGGACGGCAAGGAGGGAATCGCGCAGGTTCACAATCCATACTCTGACAGCACGGCGGATGAAGCACCAGCGCTGGTTTGTACCGCAGATCATGTACCTTTGCTTCATGATTGATATCGGTTCCCTGCGGGCCCTCGCCGCGGTGGAGCAGCACGGCTCCGTCATTGCGGCCTCGGAAGCCATGGGGTTCAGCCCATCGGCCGTGTCCCAACAGGTGAAGAAACTGGAGAAAGAGGCCGGCTTCGCGGTCCTGGAGCGCCGGGGCCGCGGCGTCCTGCTCACGGAGCGCGGACTGGCCCTGGCGGCATACGGCCGGCGCATCCTGGCCGAGCTGGAGGAACTGCAGTCCACGCTCCTGGCAGATCCGGCCAAGCCCAGCGGAAGCCTCCGGGTGGTGTCATTTTCCACGGCCTGCCGCGGACTGGTGGGCCCGCTGCTGGCACAGCTCGAAGAGTCGGGCACGGCATTGAGTATCGCCGTACTGGCCGAGGATCCGCGGGAAGCCGTGGCCCGGGTGGCGAACGGGGAGGCGGACCTGGGCCTGGTGCACAACTGGAATTCGGTGCCGCTGGTGATCCCGGAGCATCTGACGCTGGAGTGGCTGTGCGGGGATGTGGCGGACGTCCTGGTGCACCGCAGCCATCACCTGGCGGCGCGCCCTGAGGTTGCACCGGCGGAGCTTGTTGACGAACGCTGGATCAGCACGCCGGCGGGGGCGATCTGCAACGAAGCCCTGCTGCGGATTTTCGCGGACCTGGGGCGGGTGCCGGATATCCGGGTTTACGATCCCGATTTCGCGACGCATATCGCGATGGTGGAGCAGGCGGTGGCGGTGGCGCTCGTTCCCCGGCTGGGGCGGCCGGCACTTCCCCGGGACGTGGTCGCCGTTCCGGTGGTCAACCCGGTCCAAGCCCGCCAGGTTGGGCTCATCCACCGCAAGACCATGACGGCCAGTCCCGGCATCAGGCACGTCGCGGGACTCCTGCGGGCGATTGCCGGCAGCAGGGTCCCCACGGGCGCGGCTGCCGCTAGTGGGCCCTCGGAACCTTGAACCTGGTAATCCTGGCGTCCTGCCCATCCAGTTCCGCCCAGGGTTTCTCCGTTTCCAGGACGGTCAGGGCGTTGGTGGGATAGCGGGTGGCGGCGTCCATGTAGGCGTCATGGTCGGAATCCCGCGAGGCGAGGTGCATGGCCAGGTCCTGCACGCCGGGCAGGTGCGCGATCAGCATCAGCGTGGTCACCGTGTCCGGCACGTGGTTGACCACGGTGAGCATCCGCTGCGCCGAGGCCGCGTACAGGCCGTCTTCGAGCTTGGGCGTGGGCGCCTTGTCCCCCAGCTCGGAGCACACCCACGTGCACGTCTGCCGGGTTCGCAGGGCGCTGGAGCACAGGATGAAATCGGGGACGATGTTGTGTTTGAGCAGCCACCGCCCGGCCAGCGGCGCTTCCCGGTGCCCGCGTTCCTCAAGCGGCCGCTCATGATCAGCCACCCCGCCCGGCCAGTCAGCCTTGGCATGGCGCATGATCACAAGGCGTCGAACATGGTGCGAACTCATGGCCCAAGCCTAGCCAATCCAGCAGGCCACGAAGGATGTCCTGCGAAAGCGTGCCCGCCGCACTGGGCAGGCACGTTTGGGTCCGGGAGCTAGATCGAGTACTCCGGAGCGGCCCAGACAACAACCTCGGGGTGCTCGTAGAACCGATAGCCCTGGCCACGGACCGTGCGGACGGTGTTGGCGAGGCGGCCCAGCTTGGACCGGAGGCGGCGGATGTGGACGTCGATGGTGCGCTCATTGGGCACCTCTTCGGCATTGCGCCACAGCCCTTCGAGAAGTTCGTCACGGCCCACGGTGCGGGTGCCGTTCTCGACGAGGTAGTTCAGGAGTTCGAACTCCTTGAAGGTGAGGTTCAGGGATTCACCATCAAGGTGGACTTCGCGCCGGGCGAGGTCGATCAGGACACCTGAGGGGCGCGGCTCCTGCGGCTGGGCAGGACGGGCGGCTTCTGTGCGCTGGCGGGAGTTGACCGTGGGGTCGCCGAACGTGGAACGGACGACGTCGAGCGCGGACCCGGGGGTTCCGGCCGGAGCTACCGCAACGGCGGCGTAGCTCTCGGCGCCGGAGACCAGCGATTGGGCGTAGGCGCGGATTTCCTGGGCGAGCTTGGCGATGGAGGTGCCGGCCGCTGCTGCGGTTTCCTCGTCGATCCCCATGTACAGGACGAACCCGCGGGCCACGTTGTCGTTGGCCACCGGGCGGACAGCATTCGGGCCCGCCACCACGGGGGTGGGAGCGGTGACGGGGGCAGCTTCGGCAGGCTGGACGGCGCGGAGCTGGCCGTAGGAGTTCGGGTTGTATCCCTGCGGGGCGTAGCCCTGCGCGGGGAAGGCGCTTCCGGAAGTGGGAGCAAGCGACGGACGGGGCCCGAAACCGGGGCGCAGGCCGGAGGGCTGGCCCGCCTTGGCGGCGTTACGGACGGAGATGTGGACGTATCCGGATGCAACTGACATGGAATGCTTACCTCAATGTGAATGGCCGCGTTCGCGGCTCGAATGCTGGATTCCCCGTAGACGCGGACCGGGGAGGGGCGCCCGACGCTGGGCTGGGGGGCGAATGCCTAAGAACTTCAGGGGTGCGAAGGTCAGGCGTGCATTCGACAACAGCGCATGTCGGCAGCAGCGGATGTGCTGGGCCAATATTCTGCGGCTGCAGGTGCTGTTGAGTTCTTGTTCACATTGGAAGTGTGCAGCGTAACAATGGCAACTTGCAAGTAACAATGGACCAATTCGTCCACATGGTGAGACGAAACTGTCGATTGTGCTTTAGATCACTATTTCGAGATGGGGAAATAATAACGTTCGTTATCCGGAGAAGAGTCTCGGATAACGCCCTCTTCGGAAGATAATTCGATGGAATGCCCATTCACCGAATCTCTCTGAAATTCAATCGCTTGACATAGAATCGGCCGGACGGCTGCTTGCCGTGTCCAGTCCCGGTCCTGCCGGCGGCAGATTTTTTTGCCCGGACAGCGGGCGTGGGCCGGCGGCAGGACCTGCCTGGGAGTGGTACGGCTGCCAGGGTCAGTTGCTGCTGGTTCCCGGGCCGGCCGAGGTACCGGTACCGGCGGTGGCCAACTGGATGGCCTGGGCGGTGTAGGCGTCGCCGTTCTTGAGCGCGGTGACGCGAACGCTGGCCCCGGTGGTCACGTTGGACAGGCTGAGGGTAGTTCCGGTGGATGTGCCCCCGCGCTGCCGCATCCCCTGCGTGACCTGCACATCCGAGCCCACGGAATAGGTGCGGGAGAAGCCGTCCTCGCTCTTGACCGTCAACGAGGTGGCCGAGACATCCGTGACCGTGCCCGACTGGCCCGCCATGGTCACGTAGTTGGAACCATCCAGGACCACATACTCGGAGTGGATGGCCGCGTTCAGGCCGGCCGCCCCCATCCCCAGGCCGCCGGGGCCACCATCCATGCCCATGCCGCCGGCCGCGCCGCCGTTGGTACCAGCCTGGCTGCCCGGCCCGGCCATGCCGTTTTGGCCGCCGGGACCGAACTGGCTGGCTGAGCCCGCGCTTTGGGCGTTGGCGGCGGTGCCCGAGCCGTTTCCGGCCGCGTACGCGCCGGCGCCGGCCGCTGCGCCCAGGACCACGGCCGCTCCGCCGACCAGGAGCCCCTTCTTCGCCGTCCAGGCGCCCTTCGGCCCGCGCGACGCCGGGGTGGAGGCGTACTGCTGCGGGGCGCCCCAGCCAGTGCCGGGGGCCGCCGCACCGTGGCCGCTGTCATCCGCTGAGCCTCCCCAGACGGGGGCCGGCTGCCCGTTCTGCGCTGATGCGCCCGGGACTGGCTGGTTGTTCTGCTGGTCCATTGCTTTCTCCAAGGAAGTCGAAACTGATGGTGGTGATGCTGTTTGTTCCAACAGGCTCTGCCGGTTTGCTGTGCGGGGGCTGTGCAGCAGGCCACGTCCGCCTGTGACCTGCACCGTTCCCCGTGGACGGGGAACCGCGTGGCCGCGGGTCCTGGTGGCTAGGCTGGAGCTCACAGCTGGAACACAGCAACGGCAAAGCACCGGCAAACCGGTAGATCGGAGAGTTGTCCCATGGCATCCCCGCACTCCATGACCAACAACCTGCCCCAGCTCACCCACCCGGACGGCTCCCCGATCCGGGCCCTGGTGGTGGATGACGAACCCAGCCTGTCGGAGCTGATGAGCATGGGCCTGCGCATGGCGGGCTGGTCCGTGGCGGTGGCCGGGGACGGACCCACGGCGGTCAAGCTTGCCAAGGACTTCCATCCGGACGTCCTGGTGCTGGACGTCATGCTGCCGGGGTTCGACGGCGTGGAGCTGCTGGGCAGGATCCGCGCCTTCGCGCCGGAGGTGCCTGCGCTGTTCCTGACGGCAAAAGACGACGTCCAGGACCGGATCGTGGGGCTGGCAGCCGGCGGCGACGACTACGTGACCAAGCCCTTCAGCATGGAGGAAGTGCTGCTGCGCCTGCACCGCCTGGTCCAGCGTTCCGGCGTGGCCGCCATGGACACCGCCGAACTGGTGGTGGGCGACCTGGTCCTCAATGTCGACACCCGGGAGGTCACCCGCGCCGGGGAGGAAATCCAGCTGACGGCCACACAGTTCGAACTCCTCCGCTACCTCATGGAAAACCCCAAGCGCGTGGTCAGCAAGGCCCAGATCCTGGACCACGTATGGGACTACGACTTTGGCGGCCAGGCGAACATCGTGGAACTCTACATTTCCTACCTGCGCAAGAAGCTCGAAGCCAACCACCCGCCCATGATCCACACCGTGCGCGGAGCCGGCTACGTCATCAAACCCGCAGACTAAGCCAAGGAACCGCATGTCATCGCTTTCCGGGATTCCCCGGCCCACCGGCCGTTCGTGGTTCAACCCGGCCACCTGGCATCTCCGCACCCGCCTGATCCTGCTCTCCATGGCCCTCCTGGTGGCTATCTCGAGTGCGATCGGGGTGGTCAGCTACGCCTCCATGGACGTGGTCTTGTCCAAGCAGTTGGACGAGCAGCTGACGATGGCTTCGCGCGGCCGCCCGCCCGAAGGCAACCCCTCGGGCCGTCCGGATCCGCTCGACGCGCGGGGACAAAGCGTGGGAACACTCAACGCCAGGGTGGTGGGTGGCCAGATCACGCGGGAAGCAGGTTTCCTGTCCGCGGATTTCACCCGCACGGCGCTGACATCCCGGGACACGGCCACCTTGCAGGCCCTCCCCCGTGACGGCAGCCAGGTTGACCGGGAGCTGTCCAACGGCGACTACCGGCTCATGGCGACACAGACGCCGTACGGCGACGTGGTGATCACCGGGCTGCCGCTGGCCACCAAGGAAAGCACCGAGGCCTCGCTGGTGTTGACGATGGTGCTCGTGTCGCTGGGCGGCCTTGTCCTGATCGGACTGGCGGGTACGGCGTTGATCCGCCGGACCATGCGGCCGCTGGAGCAGTTGTCCGACGTCGCCACCAAGGTTTCCAAGCTGCCGCTCGACGCCGGCGAGGTAGCCCTGGCAGTGCGTGTCCCGCCGTCGGCAGCGCATCCCACCACAGAGGTGGGCAGTGTGGGGCACGCGCTGAACCTGATGCTGGACAACGTCTCCAGCGCGCTGGAAGCCCGGCAACGGAGTGAGATGAAGGTGCGCCAGTTCGTGGCCGACGCCTCGCATGAACTTCGGACCCCGCTGACGGCCATCCGCGGCTACACCGAGTTGATGCGGATGACCGAAACCCTCACCGAGGACGGCAGGAAGTCGCTGGGCCGGGTGCAAAGCCAGTCGGAGCGCATGACCGCCCTGGTGGAGGACTTGCTGTTGCTGGCACGGCTGGACGAGGGCAAGGCGACCGAAGCCACCGATGTGGACCTCACCCAGCTGGTGATCGAAACCGTCAGCGACGAAAAGGTCATGGCACCGGACCACACCTGGCAGCTGACGTTGCCCGACGAACCGGTAACCGTCCGCGGCGACACCACCCAGCTCCACCAGGTCCTGGCCAACCTGCTCTCCAACGCCAGGAAGCACACGCCGGCCGGAACCACAGTCACCACCGGCGTGATGCGCTCCGCCGACGGCAGCGTGGTGGTCACGGTCACCGACGACGGACCCGGCATTCCCGCCGAATTCCAGGGCAACATCTTTTCCCGGTTCACCCGGGCCGATGCCGCCCGCTCCGGTTCCGAAGGATCGTCGGGGCTGGGGCTTTCGATCGTTGAATCCATCGTCGCGGCCCATGGGGGCACCGTGGAACTGGTCTCCCGGCCGGGCAGGACCGAGTTTGCCGTCCGCCTGCCGGCAGCGGCCGCCACGTCCTGACCGCCCCAGCCGGCCGCACTTACACAGGCACGTCACAGGTTGCGCCTAAAGCCTTCAAATACGGCGGCGCCACCCTTGATTCATGACGCTCACCGACTCCACTTCAGGAACCCTGCCGGACGCCGCGGTGGCGCCGGTGGCCCTTCCGTCCCGGGGGCGTGCCGGACGGCGCGCACCCGTGGACACCCGCACCGCCGTGCCGGTCCTCGACGTGACCATTCCGGTCTTCAACGAGGAACGCGACCTGGAGGAATGCCTCCGCAGGCTTCACGCCCACTTGCTCGATTCCTTTCCGCACGCGTTCCGGATCACCGTGGCGGACAACGCCAGCACGGACGGCACCTTGAAGATCGCCGAACGCCTGGCCCGGGAGTTCCCCGAGCTCGCGGTGGTCCACCTCGACGAAAAGGGCCGCGGAAATGCACTGCGCAAGGTGTGGCTGGCCTCGCCGTCGCCGGTCCTGGCCTACATGGACGTGGACCTCTCCACCGACCTTGCGGCCCTGGCACCACTGCTGGCGCCGCTGATCTCCGGCCATTCGGACCTTGCCATCGGCACCAGGCTGACCCGCAACTCCCGCGTGGTCCGCGGGCCCAAGCGGGAATTCATCTCGCGCGGCTACAACCTGATGCTGCACTCCTTCATGGGTGCCCGGTTCAGTGACGCACAGTGCGGGTTCAAGGCGATCCGCGCAGACGTCGCCCAACAGATCCTCCCGTACACGGTGGACAACTCCTGGTTCTTCGATACCGAGCTCCTGGTCCTGGCGGAGCGGTGCGGGCTGCGCGTCCATGAGGTTCCCGTGGACTGGACCGACGATCCTGATTCAAGCGTTGACGTGCTCCGGACGGCGCTGGCGGACGTCCGGGGCATGGCACGGCTCACCCGCGACCTGCTCTACGGCCGCATCCCGGTTCCGGAGCTTCGGGCAGCCCTGGCGCGGGGGCCGCTGCCCGCCTCGTCCCGGGCGGCCGAGCAAACGCGCGGCAGCAGCCTGTTTGGCCAGCTGGTGCGCTTCGCCGCCATCGGTGCCGCGTCAACCTTGGCCTACCTGGCGATCTTCGTGTTTTGCCGCGGCTTCATGGATCCGCAGCTTGCCAACTTCCTGGCCCTGCTGATCACGGCGGTGGCCAACACGGGAGCCAACCGGCGCTTCACGTTCGGCATCCAGGGCGGCAACCCGGTCCGGCACCACTTTGAGGGGCTGATCGTGTTCGGCATCGGCCTGCTGCTCACCTCAGGTGCGCTGGCGCTGGTGCACAGGACGACGACGCCGGACCGGTGGGCGGAAATCCTCACCGTCGTGGCGGCGAACCTCGCCGCCACCGCCGTGCGGTTCCTGCTGTTCCGGCTCTGGGTCTTCCGGGAGCGGGCGCCCCGTACAGCACCCACCGCGCACCCCGGTCCCGGGGCAGGCCCGGGGCCTGCAACAACACCCGCCGGAACCCCCGCGGCATTACCCGCCGACGACACGACAGCCACCGCCTCCACAGAAACGGCAGCATCATGACCTCCACCATTTCACCGGCAGGCGCCGGATCAGCCACCGAATCAACCGCCGGTCCACAGCACCCTTCAGGTGCCGCTGTCTCCACGGCGGGCCCGGCACAGCCTGGGCCGCGCTGGGCCCGCTACGCCTTCGGCGGGCAGCCCCGCTGGGTGCGGCCCTCAGCCGCCGGCCTCCTCGTGGCCACGGCAATCCTGTACCTCTGGAACCTGGCCGCCACCGGCTACGGAAACTCCTTCTATGCCGCTGCCATCCAGGCGGGCACCAAGGACTGGACGGCGTTCCTCTTCGGCTCGCTCGACGCCGGAAACGCCATCACCGTGGACAAGCCGCCCGCCGCGCTCTGGATCCCGGCCCTCGCCGGCCGCATCTTCGGCTTCTCTTCACTGAGCATGCTGGTGCCTGAAGCGCTCATGGGAGTGGCCGCCGTCGGCTTCCTGTACCTCGCCGTAAAGCGGGTTTCCGGTCCGGCGGCAGGCCTCCTGGCCGGTGGCGCCCTGGCGCTGACGCCCGTAGCGGCGCTGATGTTCAAATTCAACAACCCGGACGCCATGCTCACCCTCTGCCTGGTGCTGGCGGCGTACTTCACCACCCGGGCCATCGAACGGGCCGGATGGAAGTGGCTGGTCGCCGCGGGTGCGGTGATAGGCCTGGCGTTCCTCAGCAAGATGCTGCAGGGCTTCCTGGTGGTTCCCGCGCTTGGACTTGCCTACCTGTGGGCAGCCCCCACCCCGCTGGGACGCCGCCTGGTCCACCTGCTCGGCGCGCTGGGCGGGATCATCGTGGTGGCCGGCAGCTACGTCGCCCTTTTCCAACTGACGCCGGCCTCGGAACGGCCGTACATGGCCGGGTCCACCACCAACAGCTTCCTGGAACTGACCTTCGGCTACAACGGCCTGGCCCGCATCACCGGTTCGGGTGAAGGAATGCCCGGAGGCGGAGCCGGCGGCCCGGGCGGCGGTGCGGCGGGCGGCTTCGGCGGCGGAAACGCCGGATTCGGCGGCGCGGCCGGCCTGCTGCGGATGTTCGGGACCAGCTTCGGCGGCGAGGTGGCCTGGCTGCTGCCTGCCGCCCTGGTGCTGCTGGTGGCGGGCTTGTGGTTTACCCGCCGCGAAGCGCGCACGTCCCGGAGCCGTGCGGCCCTGATCCTGTGGGGCGGCTGGCTGCTGGTCACGGCGGGCGTCTTCAGCTTCATGAGCGGTATCGTCCACCCCTACTACTCGGTGGCACTGGCACCGGCCATCGCGGCGCTGGTGGGCATCGGCGCGGTTGAACTCTGGCGGGGCCGCGCATACTGGCCGGCACGGATCACCCTCGCCGTCGTGGTCCTGGGCACCTCCATCTGGTCATCGGTGCTGCTGGGCCGCGACACGTCCTGGCTGCCGTGGTTGCGCATCGGCACCATCGTCCTCGGTGTCCTCGCGGCCGCCGCCATCCTCCTCCGCCTTGACGGCAAGGGCGCTGCGGGACGGTTCCGGCACTCCGGGACGGCCGCCGTCGTCGTTCTCTCCTTGCTTGCCGGGGGCCTTGGAACGGCTGCCTGGACCCTGGCCACCGCCGCGGCCGCCCACACGGGATCCATCCCGACGTCGGGGCCCGCAGGTTCCTCAACGGGCGGTTTTGGCAACAGGGCTGCCGGGTTCCGGGACGACGCCGCGCTCCGTGGCGACCGGACCGACGGCACGGATGCGGCCGCTGGTGCCGGCGGTTTTGACCCCGCGAACGGGGCCGGCGGCCCCACCGGCGCCAACGGCGCCCCTGGCGCCGGCGGGGCCGGGGGTCCCGGCGAAGGCACCGCCGATGCCGCCGTGACCGCACTGCTGGCGGGCACCACCACGAAGTGGTCGGCGATCGTCTCCGGCGCCAGCCAGGCCGCGAGCCTGGAACTGGCCACGAACACCAACGTCATTGCGCTGGGCGGCTGGAACGGCGGTGACCCCTATCCGACACTCGCCGAATTCCAGGCCATGGTGGCCAAGGGTGAAATCGGCTACTTCATCGAAGGCGGCATGGGCGGCGGCATGGGCGGCGGCATGGGCGGCCGGGGCGGCAACTCCGAGGTGGCCGCATGGGTGCAAGCCAACTTCCAGGCCCAAACCGTGGGTAGCTCCACGGTGTACCAACTCAGCAAGTAGGACCCCGTGACCAGCTATTACCCAGCCCCGGTGCAGGCTCCCCCCGCTCCCGCTGCCCCCGGCCCTGCTGCTGCCGCGGCGCGCGTGTGGCGGGATCCCCTGGCCCTCCGGCACCGGCTGGAACTGGCAGCCGTGCTGGCAGCCACCGCCGCGCTGTACCTGTGGAACCTCGGGGCATCCGGCTGGGCCAACGCTTTCTACTCCGCCGCCGCCCAGGCCGGATCGCAGGACTGGGCGGCATGGTTCTTCGGCTCCTCGGACGCCGCCAACTCCATCACGGTGGACAAGCCGCCGGCGTCCCTGTGGATCATGGGGCTCTCGGTCCGGATTTTCGGCCTGAGCTCCTGGAGCATCCTGGTTCCTGAGGCCCTGATGGGCGTCGGCACCGCCTGGCTGCTGTACCTGGCCGTCCGGCGGGCGGCGGCACCGGCCACCGGTGACCCGCGGCTCGCCCACCGGGCAGGCCTGCTCGCCGCCGTGGTGCTTGCCCTGACGCCGGTGGCCACCCTGATGTTCCGGTTCAACAACCCGGATGCCCTGCTGGTGCTGCTCATGACCGCCGCCGGCTACGCGGTGCTCCGCTCCGTCCAGGACGACCGGCTGCGCTGGCTCCTGCTGGCAGGGGTATTCCTGGGCTTCGGGTTCCTTGCCAAGCAGCTGCAGGTCCTGCTGGTGGTTCCCGGGTTTGCGCTCGCCTACCTGGTTGCGGCCCCGGCCAAGCTGGGCAGGCGGGTGCTGCACCTGCTCGCCACCGGTGCCGCGATGCTTGCCGCGGCCGGCTGGTGGCTGGCCGTCGTCGAGCTCACCCCGGCCGCGGACCGTCCGTTCATTGGCGGTTCGCAGGACAACTCCATCCTGGAACTGACCCTCGGCTACAACGGCCTGGGCCGGTTGACAGGCGACGAGACAGGGAGCGTGGGCGGCGGCAACGGTTGGGGCGTTCCCGGCCTGCTGCGGATGTTCAACAGCGAATTCGGCGGCCAGATCGCCTGGCTGCTGCCCTCCGCCCTGATCCTTGCCGCCGGCCTGCTGTGGGTCGGACGCCGGGCGCCGCGGACTGACGCAGTCCGCGCTTCGGTGCTCATCTGGGGTTCCTGGGTCCTGGTGACCGGCCTGGTCTTCAGTTTCATGGCCGGCATCATCCACCCCTACTACGCAGTGGCATTGGCGCCGGGGATCGCAGCCCTGGCCGGCCTGGGCCCGGTCCTCCTCTGGCAGCACCGGCGGCAGGCCGCCGCGGCGGTCTTCTTGGCCGCAGCAGTGGCCGCGGCAGCCCTGATGGCCTGGACCTTACTGGGAACCACGTCCGCCTACGGCCCGTGGCTGCGCTGGGTGGTGCTGGCGGCAGGCCTGGCGGCCGCGGCAGGAATGGCGGTGAACAGGTTCGTCCGCCTGCGCTCCGTCCAACGGACGACGACGGCGCTCGCCATCGCGGCATCGCTCGCCGGACCGATGGCCTTCTCCCTCTCGACGGCGGCGACGGCGCACAGCGGGGCCATTGTCAGCGCCGGGCCGGCGACGTCATTCGGCGGCCCGGGCGGGTTCGGCGGAAACCGGACCGGCGGGCTCGGCGCGGGCGGCAATGCCCGGCAGTTCAGCGGCCAGGCCGGACAAGGCCAAACCGGCGCAGGGCAGGGTGCCGGCCAAGCCGGCGCAAGGCAGGGCGGCCCCGGTGCCGGCGGTGGCCGTGGCGGCGGGATGGGCGGCCTCCTGGGTGCGCCCACGCCGTCGGCCGGGCTCGTGGCCGCGCTCAAGGACGGCGCCTCAAACTACACGTGGGCCGCGGCGGTGGTCGGTTCGAACAACGCCGCAGGCTACCAACTGGCCACGGAATTGCCGGTGATGGCCGTGGGCGGCTTCAACGGCACCGACCCCTCTCCCACGCTGGAACAGTTCCAGGCGCTGGTAGCCCAAGGCAAGATCCACTACTTCATTGCCGGCGGGACCATGATGTCCGGCAGCGGTTCGGACGCCTCCACCCGGATTGCGCAATGGGTGGCGTCTACCTTCCAGTCGGAAAACATTGGCGGGACCACGGTCTACGTCCTCGCGGGATGATCGACCCCTGGGGGCCGGCCTTGCGGCAAATCGACGCGCCAGGAGTCGTGACTTCCGTTACCTAAATGTGACTAATGCGCGATCTTCCTGTACCGTCGATTGGGTGCGGTCCCCGTTCGGGCCGCATATCCCGGGTTGACGCCAAGCTCTGCCGCTTCCCGGATTCCGCTTGAGCAACGGCAGAGGCGGGGGACCCACCGTCCCGGGCAATGATTGCCCTTGGGGTTAAGCCAGCACGTGTTTTTTCCGTGCGGCCGGATGCCCTCATCCGAACCCGACAGCTAACTCCGCAGGTGTGAGAGGCGATCAATCATGTCTAAATCCATGGCAAAACCATGCCTGCAAGACAAGGCAAAACACCGGGCCAAACCCCAGCCCGCCAAAAAGACCACCGTGGGCCGCCGTGCTGCGATCCTTGCGGCATCGTGCGCGGTGCTGGTTGGCGTTGGCGCGGCAGGCCAGGCGACCACCAGCATGACCCAGGCGTCGTCCACCGGATCAAGCCCTTCCAGCTCCGCTGCTGATGCCCAAATGAGCATCGAGAAGAGCGAAATCCGCTCAAACCCGGCCGCGAACCCCGCTCCTTCCGCCATCAGCGTGGCACCGCAGGCAGCGGAGCCGGCCCCGGCACCCGCACCCGCCGCCCCCGCCGCCCCCGCCGCTGAAGCACCCGCCCCGGCGCCGGCCCCCGCACCTGCGCCTGCTCCCGCCGTCGCGGTTAACGATCCTGCGGGCGCCCAAGCCTATGCCGCCAGCCAGCTGTCCTCCTTTGGCTGGGGACCGGACCAGATGCAGTGCCTCCAGACGCTGTGGACCAAGGAATCCGATTGGACCACCACGGCCACCAACGCCAGCAGCGGCGCGTACGGCATCGTCCAGTCGCTGCCGGCGGAGAAGATGGCCAGCGCAGGCGCCGACTACCTGACCAACTACCGCACCCAGATCAACTGGGGCCTGGACTACATCAAGAAGAGCTACGCCTCGCCCTGCGGTGCGTTGAACTTCCACCTGGCACACAACTGGTACTAGGCAGCACCGGGCACCACTGCCCCAACGCACACCGCGGGCCGCATCATGATGATGCGGCCCGCGGTTTCGCGTTAACCGGCGTCCCGCACCTCGCCCTGCCCGGAGTTCCGCCAGGGGATGTACTGGACGGCCCACTTGTTGCCGTCCGGATCAGCGAAGTACAGGAAGTGGCCCCACTGCTGCACGTCCACGTCGCTGACCTCCACGCCGTTACCCTTGAGCTGGCGGTGGGCAGCCTCGATGTCGGTGACCACCAGCTGCAGGTTGGATCCGGTGCCGGGCGGAGCATCGGTGAGCCCTTCGCCGATGCAGATGGAGCAGGCGGAGCCGGGCGGCGTCAACTGCACGAACCGGATCGACTCCGACGGGCGTTCGTCGTAATCGGCGTTGAAGCCAACCTTGTTGACATAGAAATCCTTAGCACGGTCCACATCGGATACCGGGACAAAGACAAGTTCGAGTTTCCAGTCCATCCGCACAGGCTAGCGGCGGGAACCGGCTCGGAAAAGGGTGGGGCGCTACCCGGCAATTCCGTAGAGGCGGTCGCCGGCGTCGCCGAGGCCGGGAACAATGTAGGACTTCTCGTTGAGCTTCTCGTCGATGGAGGCCAGGACAATGTGCACGTTTGCGTCGCCCAGTTCCTCCTCCAGCTTGGCCAGGCCCTCCGGGGCTGCCAGCAGGCAGATGCAGGTGACGTCCGAGGCGCCGCGCTTGAAGAGGAACTTGATGGCCTCACGCAGGGTCCCGCCGGTGGCCAGCATCGGGTCCAGGACGAAGACCTGGCGGCCGGTGAGGTCCTCGGGAAGGCGCTCGGCATACGTGATGATGTCCAGGGTTTCCTCGTCCCGGGCCATGCCCAGGAAGCCCACCTCAGCGGTGGGAACCAGCTTGGTCATGCCCTCCAGCATGCCCAGGCCGGCGCGCAGGATGGGAACGACCAGCGGGGTGGGTTTGGTGAACGCGGTGCCGACCGTGGTGCTGACGGGCGTCTGGATGGTCACGGGCTCGGTGCGGACCTCCCGCGTGGCCTCATAGGCCAGGAGGGTCACCAGCTCCTCCGTCAGCTGGCGGAAGACCGGCGACGGCGTGTTTTTGTCCCGCAGGACGGTGAGCTTATGGGCGACCAAGGGGTGGTCAACAACGAGAGTGCGCATCCCCTAAAACTATCATCCGGCGCTGCCTTTGCCGGGTCCGGAGGGACCGCCGTCGTGCAGTTCTTCCGCCACGACGTCGCGCACAATGGGGCGGTCGAACGACGGCGCGGCACCCACGTGTTCCCGCCTGCGGACGATGTGGAACAGCCGGTGGGCCAAAATCACCACACCCACCCAGGTGAGCCCCAGCAACCAGCCGGCCATCACATCCGTGAGCCAGTGGTGGCCAAGGAAGACCCGGCTCAAACCCATGGCGATGATGAACACCGCACCCGCCGTGATGGCCATGACCCTGACGCGCATGGCGTTGAACTGGAGGCAGATCAGGTAGACCACCAGGCTGATCACCACAGTGGTGTTCAGGGTGTGCCCGCTGGGGAACGACGGGGAATCCTCGTACGGCGGAACGGCGTCTGCGTGGTCCGGGCGCGTGCGGCCCACCAGCTTCTTGCCGAGCGTGGTGGCGGTGATGGACACGGCTGCGGCACCGCCGACCAGGACCAGCGGACGCCAGTTGCGGCTGAGGAAAGTCAGCCATGCGGTGAGGATGCTGGCCAGGATGGGCATTCCGATGCCCCCGCCGATGTTGGTGAAGCCGGTGACGAACGCGTCGAGCCCGGGGCTGCGCAGGCTCTCGGACAGGGCCAGTGCGGGCTTGTCAAGGTTCGCCAGCCCAGCGGAGTCCACCACATTGTCGTACACCTCGGCGCCAAGCAGGGCGAGGGAGACGATGACCACACCGCCCACGAGGATGGTGAGGACCAGCGCCGCGTAGGGTTTGAACCAGGTCCCCAAGCGGTCCCGAAGCGTATCCATGGTGCCTCCCGGCATCGGTCAGTAACCTGAGTATCCCCGAAACTATCATTGAGCCATGCCGTTGCCCGAAAAGAAACACGACGCGTGGATGGGCCTCGCCCTGGCGGAAGCCCACAGAGCCCTCGCCACAGAGGACGTGCCCATCGGCGCCGTGGTCATCGGGCCCGACGGCGGGGTGCTGGGTTCCGGCCGGAACCAGCGGGAGGAGCTGGGTGACCCCACAGCCCACGCCGAGGTGGTGGCCATCAGGGAAGCTGCCGCACGGTTGCAGGAACGGGCAAGGCTCGACGGCGGCCGCGGCGACGGCTGGCGTCTCTCCGACTGCACGTTGGTGGTCACCCTGGAACCCTGCGCCATGTGCGCGGGCGCGATCGTCCTGGCCAGGATCCCACGGGTGGTGTTCGGTGCGTGGGACGAGAAAGCAGGTGCCGCAGGATCCGTGTTCGACATCCTGCGCGAACGGCGCCTCAATCATTGGGTTGAGGTGTACCCGGGCGTCCGCGAGGAAGAGTGCGCCAGGTTGCTGCGCGAGTTCTTCGCGGCGCACCGCAGCAGCCTTTAGCGCGTCCCGGCGTGCTAAAGGCTGGGAAGCCGCGGAGGGCACCTGTGCCGCGGCGGGTTCAGTCAGTCCGCGGCTGCCCGTTCCGTCAGTCCACCGCTGCCAGCACGGCCAGCAGGCCCTGGGCGGTGCTGCTCCAGCCGGGAAGATCCTGCCTGGCCTCCGTTGCGGCCGCGCGCCAGCCTTCGCGGACCCGGGCGTCCTCGAGCCACCGCCGCAGGACCGCGGCCAGCCGGCCGGGACCCTCCTGTCCCCCGACGGGCAGGGGAACCGCTGCCCCTGGAAGTCTTGGTCCGCCGTCGGACGTTTCCAGTCCGGCGAGGGTGAGCGCCTCCACCGCGCCCGTGCCTGCCCTGACCAGCGCGGGGATGCCGTGGGCCAGGCTCTCGGTGACGGCCATCCCGAACGCTTCCGACCGTGACACCAGCAACGTCAGGTCCGTCCGGGCCCACTGCGCTTCCAACGGGTCGCCGGTGAGCTCGCCGGTCAGCCGCACCCGCTCCCGCAGACCGCTCTTGGTGACCGCAGCCTGGACTTCCCGCGCGTACACCGGGTCCGCCTGGTCCGACCCCACGAACGACGCAGTCCAGTCAAGATCCCGGATCCGGCCCAGGGCCTCGACCGTGAGCAACTGGTCCTTGTTGGGCAAGAGCGCCGCGACGACGGCCAGGTGCGGCGGCGTGGAACCGGACGCCAAGGGTGCCGGCTCCACGCCGGGGAGGACAACCCGTGCTTGCGGGAGCCCCCGTTTGCGGACCTCGTTTGCTGCCGACGTGCTGGTGCATATGACCCCCGTTGCGGCACGCAGGGCCCTGGCTTCGCGCTCAAGGGCCCGGCTGCCGGCATCTTCCGGCACGGGCATATGCACCAGGACCCATGTTTGGCGGCCGGCCTTCGCAGCGAATTCCAGTTCGTCCGGAGCGCCCACGGCCACCAGCCCATCCACGACCGCCAAAGGTTGCCCGGGAAGTGTCTCCGGGTCCCACGCCCCGAGGAGGGCGCCCAGCCGGCGTCGTTCGTGTGCCCCGGCATCCGGCCAGCTGCCCTCCACGTCAATAACCTCCACCACTGCTCCCAACGCTTTGAGGCCGGCGACCAGGCGCGCGTTGTAGACGTTGCCGCCCGAGCTGTGGCGGATATTGCCCGGGACGAGCAGCCGGAGGGGGCGCATAGTCAGTCGGACAGGTCCAGGGCGTAGGTGGCCCAGGCGTCCGGATTTTCCCGGAGGGTGACGTCAATTCCGGCAAGTCCGGGGCCGTCTGCCGTGTCCTTGATCCTGGCGGCCACCGTCTGCGCGATGTACTCGGCGAGTGCCTCCGTGGTGGTGAGCTTGCCCTCGAAATCCGGGTGCTCGTCCAGGTTTCGGTAGTTCAGGTCGCCCAGCACTTCCTCGATGATGGTCCCGGCGGCTCCAATGTCCAGGACGATCGCGTCCGTGTTCAGGGCACGACGCCGGAAGCTCACCTCAGCGACGAATGTGGCGCCGTGCAGTGCTTGTGCAGGCCCGAACGCTTCGCGGGGAAGGCTGTGGGCGATCATGAAGTGGCGGCGGACGGTCAGGCTGAACATGGGTTACCTTACGCTTCGGAATTGTGGGTAGTTTGGCTGGGGGCCGGGTTGCCCGAAGGATACTCGACGACGTGGCACAGGGCTTCCAGCGTGCCGTCGGCCAGGCTCTGGACCACCTCGGGAAGGTCCTCGAACCGGGACGAACCGGTCAGGAAGGCATCGAAAACAGGGTCCTTGAGCAGCGATACGGCAAGGTTGAGGCGGTCCGCGTTGGTCCGGCGATGGCGCCGGGGCCGGGCCACCATGCCTACCTGGCTTGCCCTGATGGACAGCCTGCGTGCATGGAAATCCTCACCCAACGGTATGGTTACCGTCCGGTTGGCGTACCAGGACATTTCGATGACATCACCGTCGTCCCCGACGAGCTGGAGGCTGCGTTCCAGCCCTTCCTGGGAGGCCGAGCAATGAATGACAATATCGCAGTCGGCCAGGGCTTCATCCGGGTGGGCGAAGTCGACGCCCAGAGCCTCCGCCAGCTGCTTCCTGGCCGGGTCCAGGTCCACCAGTTGCAGGCGATGAAGCGGGAACGTGCGCAGCAGGGTGGCGACCATTCCGCCCACCAGACCGGCGCCGACGACCGCAACCCGGTCTCCCAGGCGCGGACCGGCCTCCCACAGCGCGTTGACTGCGGTTTCGACCGTTCCGGTCAACACCGCGCGCCGGGACGGGACGTCATCCGGGATCCGCGTCAGGGACTCCACCGGCACCACATAACGGTCCTGGTGCGGGCTCAGGCAGAATACGCGCGCGCCTTTCCAGTCCTCGGGCCCCTCCTCCACGACCCCAACGGAGAGGTAGCCGAACTTTACGGGCCCGGGGAACTCCCCTTCCTGGTGCGGGGCGCGCATCTGCTCCGCGACCCGGGGCGGAACAGCCCCGGCGTGGACCACCATTTCGGTGCCCCTGCTGATGCCGGAGTACAGGGCACGGACCAACACCTCGCCGGGACCGGGTGCGGGCATTTCTTCGGGTCTGAGTTCGCCGTGCTGCTTTGCGGTGGTCCAGTATGCGGTTGCATGGATCGGAGGCTGTGGATTCATCATCTTGCTGATGAATCTAGTCCGACGTGCACGCGCCGGGAAAGTCCGACGGCGGTCGGCGGTGACAGGCGGGCATTGTCAGGCGGGAGCGTGAAGGATCCGTGCCAGGCTTTCCTCTCCTGGCGACAGCCCTAAGTAGGCGAAGTCGGGGTGGCTGCCCGGCGGTTCGCCCGCTTGGCTCCGCCACTCTTTCAGGCGTTGGCCCGGTGGTGATGGCCACTTTGTGGGTTCCCAGTCTTGGTGTTCGCTTTGGTAGTGGCGCCCGGTGGGTGAGGTCCAGCCGGGTGGGTCGGTTTTGGTGGCTGGGGTGGGTTTCCAGCCGGTGGTGTGCCGGAGTCGATGATGTTTGGGGCACGGCTGTCCGAGGTTGCTGATCCCGGTGGTGCCACCATTGGCCCAGGCGAGGATGTGGTCGGCCTCGGTGTCCAGGGAGGGGCTGCTGCACCCGGGGAACGGGCATTTACCGTCCCGCAGCCGGAGCCAGTTCCGCATCGCTTTGCCTACCCGGTAGCTTTTCCTGCCGATCTCCAACGGTGCCCCGTCCCGCGGGTCCACAAGCACCCGGTAGAACGAGCCCGCCCCCTCCGCGACCAGCCGCCGGGCCATCGAGGCCGGGATCGGCCCATGACCATCCAACACCGCCGCCTCATCCGTCAACCCCAGCAGCGAGAACACCGGCACCGTCACCAACACCTGCGCCCGGACCGAGGAAGACAAGCCAGCGCCAGGGACGAGTCCGTTGGCGGGTCCGTTGGCGAGTCCGTTAGTGAGGATCGCATCGGCGAAAGTATCAGCCCGCAGTTGAGTCAAAGTCCTGTCCTCGCCCGGGCCCTGGAGCCCACGGGCGAGGGCGGTGAGCCGGTTCCAGGCCGCTGCCCCCTGGTCCGCGGGCAGGTAAGCGGCGAGCCAGGCCATCCCGTCCTGGTCCGGCCGGTACTCCACCCGTCGGTCCATGATTCCCTTGGCGTGGCGTTTCTCGATGCTCTCGGCATGGTGGCGTTCCCGCCAAACCCTGGCTTTGGCCCGGAACCGGTGCGCCGGCAACTCCCCCACCGGGCACCCCCGGGCCGCATCGGGTGCGTCCGGGTCCAGGAAATGTGCCTCCAACCCCGCCGCCCCGGCAGCATCCAGACCCGCCGTTTCATCAGCCATCACCGTGGCGTGCTGCCATGACAGGGTCCCGTTGTTCAAAGCTGCCGCGGTCCGCGGCAACGAGGCGCTCAGCGCGTGCGAGGTGGCCAGGAACGAAGACGCCGCCCGCGGACCCAGCGCCAGCACACAGCCGATCTCGGCCGCGACCGCCATCTCCTGCGCCACCACCGGCAGCACCGGCCCCGCCACAGCACCGGCCGCCTCCGCATACGCCACCGCAGCCCGGGCCTTCAGACCGGCGACCCTGGCCTCCACCTCACGCGCACCGGCCAGGACATCCAGGCAGCCATCCGCCAACCCGGCCAACGGATCAGCAGCACAGAACAGCTCCGCACCACACCCGTCCACCTCCGCAACCAACACGGCAAGGGCAGCGCGGATATCCTCGAACGCCCCCACCACCGCCGCTTTCCCCATAAACCCATCATCACAACGGGGTACGACATTTAAGGCAAGCAGCACAACCGGGCCCAAGAAGACCGCACGGGTTTCGACAAGCCCAACCACCGACAAGCCCAACCACCGGGTTCCAGGTTTCGACAGGCTCAACCACCGGGCCCCAAGCAGAGCACCGCCGGCGCCCTGCTCTTACGCAAACAGCTTGGATCAGGTCCCGTTTTGGGGATGACGGCTTCGCTCCGGTACCCTATTGAGGTTGGTGACGTGTCCGAGCGGCCGAAGGTGCAACACTCGAAATGTTGTTTGGTGTAAAAGCCAACGTGGGTTCAAATCCCACCGTCACCGCCAAAGAAAACCCCCGGGAAACCGGGGGTTTTCTGTATTTCTAGGGCTGTCGTGGTGCATTTTTGGTGCATATTTCGAAGTATCACGGCCGCATCGTGCATCCTCCGCGTGGTAGACATTCGGATCTGAACGCCCTGATCAGAAACGCGAATTAAGCGGAACATGCTCAAAGTTCGTAGACTGCCGGCGCGTTCACCACTCGCTGGGACAGCCAGGGACTAGTTTTTCTCCCCGACGTGGCGAGTACAAGACCAGGCCGAAGGAGTGGAAGAGTTGGGTCGTGACCGATCTCAAACTGTTCCGCATAGATGGCGGCCGAGCCTCAGAACTCACATCCCGCAGCTTCGCCCTTGAAAGAAATCTCCAGACCCTCATTGAGGAGAACATGGAGGTCACCTTCGGGGTCAGGTATCTCGCCAGCGAGTACACGACAGGCAAGGTCCACCGCGGCCGCATTGACTCGCTGGGCCTGGACGAGAACGGCTCGCCCGTGATCTTCGAGTACAAGCGGACGTCCAATGAGAACGTCATAAATCAGGGGCTCTTTTATCTGGACTGGCTCATGGACCACAAGGCAGAATTTCAGATCCTGGTCGCCTCCCGCCTGGGTGCCGCGACAGCGGAGAACATCGACTGGTCTGCACCACGGCTGATCTGCGTCGCGAACGACTTCACGCGTTACGACGAATATGCAGTCCGGCAGATCGATCGGAATGTTGAACTTGTCCGATACCGGGACTTCGGTTCCGACCTTCTGGCCATTGAACTGGTCACGTCAGTTTCGACAGAGACAACGGCTACCACGCGAAAAGCATCCTCCATCTCAGCGGCCGAGGCGGCACCAGGGAAGAAATCGTCACGGACCAAAACGGTTACCGAGCTGCTCGCGTTGGCAGATCTTGAGTTGGCGTCCCTCTACGAGAAGTTCGAGACGTTTGCGTTGTCGCTGGGTGATGACGTCGTGAAGAACGAACGCTCTCTCTACTTCGCCTTCCGCCGGCTGAAGAATTTCGCCTGCGTGGAAGTCCACCCGACATCAAAGAACTTGCTGGTGTACCTGAAGCTCCCCCCGGCGTCAGTGGAGCTGGTGGAGGGTTTCAGCCGGGACGTTAGCAAGATCGGACACTTCGGGACGGGCGATCTTGAACTGAGGATAAGTTCAACCGCCAACTGGCCACTGATTGAGGAACTGACCCGCCGGGCCTACGCTGCCAACTGAGCGGCTGCCGGCGACCGCACTCGGTGTGCAGCGCGTACCGCTCTCAAATCACGTTGACGTTCCCGGACAACTCGGGCGCCTGAGTGGTGCAGTCGTCACTTCGCGAAGCGACCCAAATTCGCGCCATGCCATTACCAGCTTCGTTGACTCGTCACTTCTCTCCACAGTTGGGGCATGCCCCGATCAGGGGGCGTTCCATAAAGCACGATTTACAGACATCGCCTCGTCGGCCTGCTGAATCACGTTCGGCAGCGCCGGTGCCGGACGACATTTCGGCGCAGGTCTGGCAAGGGGGCAGAGCTCGCATCTGCTCCTCCGAGGCACGGTACGGTGCCGGGCCGAGCATCGAACCGTCGCTGGCACGATAGAAGTGCGAGCAGTCCTCATGATGTCTTCGTCGAGGAACGGCTCCGGTCGGCTGGCCATTAAGGCTAATCGGATCTTTGACCCAGATGAGACCCGGATACGCAACGATTTCGTTCACGTCACCACATTAATCCCGCCCTCCGAAATTTGTCTCTCTGGAACCCTCCCTTTGACCTACCACGTGCGCGGCAACTCGGACGGGTGTCACGTGCCAGCTGGTGATCTGCGGCACGGCAATCATCTGGTGCACCGGCCGGGCCCTAGACTAGCTCCAGCCCGAGAGTCGGGCGCGAGTATCGCAAAGTGGGGTTTCCATGGCGCCGCTGATGTGCCCACTAAATGTCGATCACGAAGGAGTCGAGGTACTCGAAGCGCTCCCGGACGGTCGCAACAAAGCCTGGTGCCCAAACTGCGACTACACCTGGGTGCACGGGGCGGCCCGGCTGCACTTTGCGCCTGTGACCGCACAGCCGACCCCTCGTCCCATGCCTACCGCGGACCAGGCCTCCCCTGAGTTGATGGCTCGCGCCCAGCTCCTCAAGCCGGCATTCCTGAGCCAGGTGCACGCCGGGCTCGATCCTCGCGTGCCGTCCTTTTGGGCGAAGTACCGGCGCATCTTCAGTGAAGAGGGCCCTTCCGCCGCTGGCCCCGCTGACCTGCGTGCATTCGGGACGGACACGAGCGGGTCCAACCTCGGCATCCAGTCCACCTTCCTCACAGCTTTCGACAAGAATCCCGAGTATGGCGCAGCTCAGGTCCGGAAAGTGGTTGACTACCTGCTGCGGGGTACCGGCAAGCCTCTGGAGGACCGACTCACAGACTTGGTCAACGGGACGCTCAGCTTCTCGTTCCCGGGCTTCAAGGAACTGCTGCTTTCGAGGGTGCTCTCGGTCATGTACCCCGAGCGGTTCCTGACCCTCCTGACCTACGAGCAGAAATTGATCGCGGCCAGGGATGTCTACGGCCTCGACCTGCCGCCCTACGATCGCGCTAGGATCGGCCACCAGATAGTGCAGAGCAATGACTTGCTCGCAGGGCTCGCCGGCGACGGCTTCGTTCACTGCCCGCACGCGGGCGAGTTCCTATGGTGGGCCCAGCTGCAGCCTACGGGGAGGAACTGACGTGAGCTATCGACGGGTTCAGTAATTCCGAAATCTGCCGACGATCTCTTTCCTGAGGACCCAAGAGTAGCGAATGCTCGACATCCGGAAGAGAACAGCTCTCCGCAGGTAGCGTTTCCTTGACAACATCCGATCATAAGGGTGGCCCACCGCGCTCAAAGGAAAAACATGGCGAAGAAAAGGAAGCTGAAGGGAAGTTTGGCTTCGTTGAAAGGGTCAGCTTCGGAAAAACTCGATCGCTACACTTCCCGGACCCACGCGTATGCCTTCAATACTTATGACCAGCAGGGTGCTGTGGATGCCCCGCTTTCCCCGTCAGATGTGCTGATGGCGAACCTTCTGAGTCTGAAACTCAGCGCTCTCGATGTAATCCCCCTGTTCACGGATGGTGACGGCCCCGCGCAACACGTCCGGAAAGCGGTAGATCAGGCACTGCTCGACCTGCGCGACACAGACAGCTTTGAGTCTTACAAGGACCTATCCGGACTCGAGCAGGCGGTGGAAAGCTTAGCCGCAGCGAACAGAGCCGCTTTGGAGGTCAAGGGGTGGACTGCAGTGACCGTGTCCAAAGTTCTCCATCGTCGCCGCCCGCACATCGTTCCCCTCATCGATTCCCGGGTGTACAGCTTTTACGGCACAAAGTACCCAAGCGAAGTCCGGGCAGCTCTTTGGGAGGACCTCCAAGCGAACGAAAGCTGGCTAGCCGATCTCGCAAAGGACAAGCTCACTCCGGACGGGCGACAGCTCTCGCTGCTGCGCCTGGCTGACATCCTCATCTGGACCCCAGAACGGGAGAAGGAATTGGACGTTTCACGGGCTTGACCAAGATAGCTCGGGCACATGATCTACTTCAGTGCCGGAAGCTCTCTCTGGGCCAGTCGCTTTACGGCCTCGGGAGTCGGCCGGCCCCGTTGTTCGTCCAGGGCAACCCTCAATTGCGCGGCCCGAATGCCACGGCGCAAATACAGTGCCATCTCACGCCGTGACGACGGATCTCTTCGGAGCTTCCCATCCGGCGTTCTCAAGGTATCGAATGGAGACGGCAGCTTCGGGGGCGTTCGCTGTGCCAGGCGTACTACCGCCTCCGGCGTCTGACGGCCCTGTAGTTGGTCCAAGGTGACACGAAGTTGGGCGGCCCGGATTCCCCTCCGAATACGCAGGATGGTTTCTTCCCTGGACGCCCGGGCTTCCTCATCCACAGCAGACATCGGCGCGCCCCTCTCTGCACGTTGGGTCAATGATGGCAGAGAGGGCAGCAACCGCCAAGGCTCCACGTCAGCGAGGCTGCAGCCCTTCCAAGCACTTCTACGTAGGCTATTTCTCCGACGTTCGCCCACCGGGTTGCGAGGCCTTACGCAGGAGACGAGCGACCTCGGGCGTCATGGAGTAGCGCTCTCCGTCCCAATCCCAGACGTAGTGCCAAGAAGTGCCCCTAGGAGTGGTGTACACGGGAAGGCCTGCACGACGAATTGCCTTACCGACGCCACCGAGAACACCGGCTACCCCCGGAGCGCCTTTCGGATACTGGCTTAGATCGGCGAGTTCTTTTGGAAGGAGGTGCGCGGTCTCATCACGTGCCGCTTCAATCATGTGACGAAGAATACCCTTTCCCGGCAAAGAGATCTCGTCCCATAGCGCTGCGGCCATGGAAGGGGCTTCATCCGTCTCAACCCAGGAGGGAACGGTCCCGGACGGCAACAGGGCGGGCACATCTGGATTTGGGACGTCGGCCACGAACTCTCCAAAGCGGATATAGAACTCTTCCACGCGGTGATCGGGGACGTGGACGGTGACGGGAATAACCACTTGAACTCCAAGGTAGCTTGTAACTGAGGTTGACACTCTGAGCATGACTTCCCCTGAGTGCTAAAGTCAAGCCCGGTTGTAACCCCCCTTGATGAGCCTCACTCAAGTCGGACCAACATAACGGTCATTATGTTGTCGATTTATTTCGCCAGCCACATCAATGACCTGCCACGCCCTGGCGGCTCCGTCGGGCGTCCGCGCGGCCTGAGGGCCTTAGTCAGAGCTGCTCGGGCACGACAAAGCTGTTCATAGCATCGGCCTCGCCTATTGACGCTTCGAACTCTTGCTCGGTTACCACGCACAGCAGGTCGAGCGGCGATCGCTCGGAGCCGTCTTCGGCCTGAGGCAAACCGGGATGCGGCGTCTGCCACCAGTCGAGGAGCGCGGCGGCGATCCGTGCAGGATTCGACTGGCCGCAGGCCAAGGTGTGTTTCCTGTTGATCTCCGCGAGGGCGTCAATGACCTTCCCGTCGCGGAACTGGAAGGCAGGATAGTGCTTCGTCGCGCCGAGCTCGATCTCGATGACCACCCGGTAGCGGAGATAGTCTTTGAGCAGCTTGTGGCGGGCCCTCTTCTTCTCCCGCTCCGCCTGCTCCGGCGTCTGCAGTTGGGCCGTCGTGTCCGCTTCTGCACCGGTCAGCAAAACGCGTGTCTCGACGGCGGTGCGACTGTCGGCGCGGTCGAGCAGGTTCGCGGCCAGCATAGGCGAGCTGTCGAGCAAGAAGCTCCGATCCCAAATTGGGCTGGTCCTCCAGTTGTCAGGGAATCCTAGCTGGCTCATGTCGAACCCGATCGTCGGAGACCGAGCCTCAATAAGGTCGACGAGGTCGACCATGTCGGCCCGGTCCGGCGCGATGCTCAGGAGGAGGTGGCGCATTATGAGCAGCACGCCGTAGAGCCTGTTCTTGACCCCCTCTTCGACGAGCGGGGACAGAGGACTGTCTGCGTCCCTTTGCGCCTGCCCCGGCGCTTGAATGAGCACGTCGAACGTGCGATTCCACAGTCGGCCGTAGTGTGCGCAGATGTTCCGCACGTTCCTTAGGCTGTTGAGCCAGTTGGCTAGTGCTCCGCGGTCCCCGTGGCCGTTGGCGGTGCTGACCTGGAACCGCGCGGCGAGGATCTCCTGGTCGGCCTGGCGCAGTAGGTTGTAGAGGTTGCTCAAGACACCGAAGGACATGACCTCCGTCGCAACCCAGATCGGCAGGTGCGGACCATACTTCTCACGGAAGTGCGCGACGAAGTCGCCTCGTGCCCGTTTCTCGTGCCGGTCGTACTCCTCAAGCCAGCCATCATATGCGGATGTCGGCACGTTCCGGACGCGCGCTGTTCGCCCAAGGAGTGCGTTCCAAGCTCGGGTGATCCTGGGAGCCTCCAGCTCGCGCATCTCCTCCAATGCTTCTGGGTCCCTATGCGCGAACGCATCCACCCTGCCGAGCCGGTGGCCGATGCGGAACCGGAGCGCTGTCTCGATCGTGCTCAACGCGTCTCCCAGACGCACGCGGAGCTCGTGGTCGAACTCGTACAGGGAACGCACGTGCACGAGACTGGTCCCCGGCACGAACGAGTCCAGGCGGATCTCACGTCCGTCGGCGTCGAACTGGGCCTCCGGAGGCGCGGGGCGGTCGCGGTAGAGGTGCCAGTAGCCCGACAGCCGGTAGTAACCATGGCGCTCGAGAACGGCGGAGGCGCAGGCGTCGCTGGGGCCGCAGTCCATACCCCGTCCGCGCAGCCGGTGGAGCTGCTCCGGGACAGTCAGGAACGGTTTGGCATAGGTGCTGTCCCGAATAGTCACGTGCTCATCGTGTTAGCGGCCATGAAAAACTGCCCATAGGCGGCCACGAAAGTGCCCACTGATGGCCAGTAGAACTGCCCAGCGGTGGCCATGAGATCTGCCCA
>NZ_JBHVVN010000017.1:37895-92379 GCF_042882685.1 Pseudarthrobacter sp. NPDC058196 | reverse complement strand
CGCCGGAACGTTCCGGCGTCCCCGCAGCGTTCCAGCGGTGTCGGTGCTCACCCCAGGCCCCGCACGGCTGTGCAGCCGGGGTCAGGTGCCTTATCCGGCGTCGAAGCTCTCGTCGTCGTCATTCGGGGATTCCTCCTGGGGGAGGTCGTTTCCGCTGCCGTCCGGAAGGCCCGTGGCTTCCTGGCCGGATTCGGAGGAGACAGGCGCCGATCCTTGGGAATCGTCATTCGACTCATCGATTTCGGCGGCACTGGACGGGAGATCCATATCGTGCGGGACGGGTTCCTTGCCCGCTCCCTGCTGGGGTTCGTTGGTGTCTGCGCCGGCGGAAGACCCGGCGGCGGACTCCTGGCCCTGCGTGCCGGCCGCTTCCTGCTCGGCAGTGGGGGTGCCGTAGCCGCCCGGGGCCGTCTCGGGTTCAGCCTGCTGGTTTTCCTGCGTCATGCTTCCTCCTGTTGTCCCAACTGCGGGTAATAATCAGCAAACTTATCAAATCTGGGTGCAAGCGCAACGGGCCGCCTTGTTTCCAGGCGTGGGAGGAGTAGAAAGAAGACCTGGGCCCTGCGAGGAAGGAGGACCGGTGTCCGACGTGGAGGACTACACGGGCCGGACGGGACGGAATGAGACCCGCGAGGAGCAACTGGACCGCAACTGGGCGGAACTCCTGCAGGAACTTCGCGTGCTCCAGACCGGGGTGCAGATCCTGGCCGGCTTCTTGCTGACGCTGCCGTTCCAGCAGCGGTTTGAAACCCTTGATGACGTCGAGGTGGGCCTCTACCTCGCGAACGTCGTGGTGGCGGCCCTGACCACCGCCTTCATCCTCCTGCCGGTCAGCGTGCACCGGAGGCTTTTCCGGAAACGGCTGAAAGAAACCCTGGTGTCCAGCGCTGACACCATCACCAAAATCGCCCTTGGCGGCATCGCCCTGCTCAGCGCGGGAACGGCCGCCCTCGTCTTCGACGTCACGGCCGGCCGTTCGGCCGGAATTACCGCCGGTGGAGCCTTGCTGGGCGTCATGGTGGTGCTGCTGGTGTTCGTCCCGCTCCGACTCAACAAGCGGGCCTCGGGGAAGGCCTCCCCGCGCCCTCCCGGCAAGGAGCGGTAATGCGCGGGCGGACTAAAGGCGCCCCGCCCGGCTAGGCGCCTTCGAGCACCTGGCTTGTTGCCCAGGCGAGGTACTTTCCCGCATTGGCGACGGCGTCGTCCGGGCTCGCTGCGACGTCCAGCAACTGCGCCGCGGCCACCACGCCATGCCCGGCGAGGTCTTCGAGGGTCACCAGGATCCGGCCGGCCACCACGATTACCGGGATGCCGCGCTCCCGGGCTGCATCCGCGAGCGCAATCGGCGCTTTGCCGGTGAGCGACTGCGAGTCCATGGACCCCTCGCCCGTGATCACCAGGTCCGCGCTGTCCAGCTGGCCGGCCAAGCCGGTCAGGCCGGCCACCAGCGCGAAACCGCCCTCCAGCGTGGCGTCAGTGAAGGCAAGGAACGACGCCGGGAAGCCGCCGGCTGCGCCCGCTCCGGGGACGTTCACGTCCCGGCCTGTCACTTCCCGCAGTATGGACGCCCAGTTGCGCAGGCCGGCGTCGAGCAATTCCGCGGCCTCCGGGTCCGCACCCTTCTGGGGGCCGAAGACGTGGGCCGCGCCGGACGGGCCATACAGCGGGTTGCGGACGTCCACGGCGATCCGGAACGTGGTGGCGGCGAGCCTGGGGTCCAGCCCGGATGTGTCCAGGGATACGACGTCGGCCAGTGACCCGCCGCCCAGCGGCACCACATTCCCGGCAGCATCCAGGGGCTTCAATCCGAGGGCGCGCAGGGCTCCGCTCCCGGCGTCGGTCATTGCCGAACCGCCCAGGCCCAGCACGATCTCGGTGGCGCCGGCGTCCAGGGCGGCGGCGATGAGCTGGCCGCAGCCGTAACTGTGCGCGCGCAGGGCATTCGCGGGGGTCGGTTCCATGTCAGCCAGCCCGGACGCCTGTGCCGTTTCGATCACTGCCGTGACCTTGCCGCCGGCCGCTTTATGGATGGCCCACGCGGCGCCGACGGGGGCCAGGATCGGTCCCACCACGGCGTTGAGCCGCTCCTCGTACCCGGCCGCCACGGCGGCCTCCAGGGTGCCCTCCCCGCCGTCAGCGATGGGGAATTGGGTGGCCACGGCATCCGGATAGACCCGCAGTGCCCCTTCGGCGATGGCGGCGGCCGCTTCAGCCGCCGTGAGGGACCCCTTGAACTTGTCCGGAGCAATAAGAATGCGCATGCGCTCCATCTTGCCAGTTATCCCCGGGAAAGCGCTTGCCACTTCCGTAATACGGCGCGGTGGCGGAGTCAGGCGGGTCGGCGGAGTTCGGGCCCGCAGGGCCGGTCGGTGGCGCCGGCGCGCCCACGTGGTCCGGCGGCAATGCCGGGCCGGCCGTCGTCATCCGCGGACCTGACGGTCAGGCTCCTGGTGCCGGGAGCTACCGACGGGGACGGACCACCGCATAGTATCCGGGCACCCGGTCCTGTCCGGGGACGCCCGTCACCGGATTGGTTTCGATGGCAACGGGGCCGTCTTCCAAGAGATCCCAGTCCGACGGCGGGAACGCACGTTGGCGTTCTTCGGGGCCGAAATGCCCGGGCATCGGCAGCCCGCGGATGGCCAGTTCCAGCGGCGCGGGGATGCCGCGCGGGGAGGCGCCCAGGTGGGAGACGTACTCCACCGGGTTCCCGTGGAAATTGGTTTCCGCCATGAAGACGGTGCCGCGGTTGCCGGCAAGGGTCCGCAGGTTTTCCACAAGCGCCTTTTGGTGGGCGGGATCGAGGACGTGCAGGACTCCGCGGATGAAGACATTGGCACCATCACCACCCGCACGGATGGACTCGGCCAGGGCAGCGCCGGCGCCTGGCGCAGTCATATCGCGGGCTTCAAAGGCGGGGCCGGCGCCTCCTGCGGACTGCCGCCGCGCCATGTCCACCGCGTGCGGCGAAACATCCACGCCAACCACCCTTGGGAAGGCCCCGGCGAGCGCCCGGGTGAAGCTGCCGTGCCCGCAGCCGGTGTCCACCACCGGAAGGGCCGGGTCCAGGTAGCGCAGGAGGTTGTCCCTATAGCCGAGGAATTCGTGGTCGCTGCCCGAGTCCCACAGGACTTCGCCGCCCGGGCCGGTGGCGGTGATGCCGGCCCAGTACTGGTCCCACGCCTCGTGCCGGTCCTTCGGAGCGCTCCGCGACAACCTGACGAGCTTGGGGATCATCAGGTACTTCCGCCAGGCGGACGATGTCGGTCTTGGTGGGGATGGCACGGCTCAAATATATGTTCCCGCCCCCGCGGCCGGCGCACCTTCCGCCACATTACGGCGCGCCCCTGCCATGAACGCCCCGCTGGGGCGCGGCAAGGCGGTGGTGGCCCCCGGCACCCCGCATCCCCCTACAATGTACTCAACTGGGAGGGAAGGGAGCACTGTGACGGCTGTCCCGAGTGACGTGCGCCTGCCCCGCACCGCCGTCGTCGCCGATCCCGACGCCGGCCGCCGGGCCCTCAACGCACACGCCCTCCGGGAGGCCGGCTACACCGTCCTGGAAGCCGCAGACACCAATGCCCTGGCCCGGCTGCTTGACGCCGGCGAACCCTCCGTCATCATCGCCGATGCGCCGCTCTCAGCGGTCCGGACGACGGCCCCGGTCCTCGTGCTGGTGGACCTGGACGATCCCGCGGACATTGCGGCAGCCAACCCTGCCGGCATCCACGACTGCATCACCAAGCCGCCCGCACCCCAGGAACTGGTCCACCGCGCGTCGGTCCTTATCGAGCAGGTATCCCACCGCCGCGCCTCCCGGCAGGAGGCGGAGGGGCTTCGCGAGCAGTTGCGTGAAGTCTCCGCGGCAGTGCGCGCCACCAACGATCCCCAAGAGATTGCCAACCACGTCGTAGCGGGCTTCGGCCGGACCTTCAAGGCCGACTACGTTGTCCTGGCCACCTTCGAGGACCACAGAGTCCCCGTGATCACGGCCACCTGGCACCGGCGCGGGCTGGTGGCGCTGCCCTCCGAAGCGCTGCCCGGCGAGGACGAAGCCCGCGCTACGGCAGATGCACTCTGGGCAGGCACGGAAACATTGTCTACCGAAGGAAGCGAGGCCGACGCCGACGCCCCCGCCAGGCCAGCACCCGCCGTCGCCGGGGCCGCCTCCACCCTGGCAGTTCCCATCGGCGAAGGAAATTCGTCCCTCGGCATCATCTGGATCGCCATGATGGAGCGGCCCAGGACCTGGTCCAGCGCCGAACTGGGGCTGATCCAGCACGTGGCGGGCAACGCCGCGTACGGACTGATCCAGAGCCACCTGATCAACAGCCAGCAACAGGTGGTCAAGCAGCTGCGGGAACTCGACAAGGCAAAGACGGACTTCCTGGCCACCGTGAACCACGAGCTAAGGACACCGCTGACCTCGATCATGGCTTACCTGGACATGATCCAGGAGAGCACTGAGCACCCGGTATCCAAGGAAGTCCACCAGATGCTGGACATCGTGGTCCGCAACACCGAACGGCTGCGGACGCTCATCGAGGATATGCTCAGCGTCTCGCGCGGCGGCCTGGACGACACCATGATGCACCGGGCACCGGTGCGCCTGGGGCAGACCCTTGACCTGGTCGCCGCCGCGCTGCGGCCGCTGGCAACGCTGCAGAACGTCACCATCGACGTCGATCCCGTTCCCGAGGATCCGGAGATCCTTGCTGACGAGGTGCAACTCCAGCAGGTCTTTACCAACCTGGTGTCCAACGCCATCAAGTTCACCCCCAGCGGCGGACGGATCGAGGTGGGCAGCGAGTCCCACGCTGGCGCCGACGGCTCCAAATGGGCCACCGTCCGGATCGCCGATACCGGCATCGGCATATCCAGCGACGAGATCAACCATGTGTTCACCCGCTTCTACCGGGCCTCCAACGCCATGAGCGGGGCCATCCCGGGAACGGGCCTGGGCCTGGCCATCTCCAAGGACATCGTGGACCGCCACGGCGGCAGAATCGATGTGGCCTCCACCCTGGGCGCCGGGACCACAGTGACGGTCAGCCTTCCCCTTGGCACCGACCACGCCCAGGTCAATTAAGCGGGAAGGAGGACTGGCGATGTTTGCCGACGACGACCCCCGGCTTTCCCAGCTGCTGGAAGGCATTGTCCGGCTCGCTTCCGGCGACCTCACCTCCCGGATTGAGGTCTCCCCCGCCCGGGACGAACTCGACGCCATCATCATGGGCACCAACCTGCTGGCCGAGGACCTGCAGATCATCTACGAGGAACTCGAACAACGGGTCCAGGTCCGGACCCAACTGCTGCACGAGGCCCACCTGGAAATGCAGAAAATGGCGATGCAGGACCCCCTGACCGGCCTGGCAAACCGGTCCGCCCTCATCGAAGCCCTTCGGACCGCCCTGCTGGCCGTGGACGGAAGGAGCCTGGAACCGGCCGGGGAGTGCCCGGCGATCCTGCTGATGGACCTGGACTCGTTCAAGTCGATCAACGACAGCCTTGGACATACCGCCGGCGACCAGGTGCTGGTGACCGTGGGCGAACGGCTGCGGGGCGCGGTGCGCGTTTCCGACGTCGTGGCCCGCCTGGGCGGCGACGAATTCGCCATCGTGATGCCCTCGGCGTCGCCGGACCAGGCCGCCATCGTGGCACACCGCATCCTGGCGGCGCTCAGCGAACCCATCGAGCTCCCCGGCCGCAGCGTGCGCTGCGGTGCCAGCATCGGGCTCAGCCTGGGCAGCGAGGGCCAGAGCCCGGAGGACATGCTGATGGAGGCGGACGTCGCCATGTACGCCTCCAAGGCGGAGGGCCAGAACAAGCTGCACCGGTTCGAACCCGCGCTGCTGCTGATGCGGCGGCTCCGCAGCCAGCTGGTGGATGACCTGCGCGCCGCCATCAAGGAGGACGCGCTGACCCTCTACTACCAGCCGGTGGTGGAGCTCAACACAGGACGCGTCGAGGGCGTGGAGGCGCTGGTCCGCTGGAACCATCCCACCCGGGGCTTCATCATGCCGGACGAGTTCATTCCACTGGCGGAGGAAGCGGGGCTGATCTCCGAACTGGGCCTGTGGGTCCTCAGGACCGCTGTGTGGCAGCTGCGGGAATGGATCGATGCCTCGCTGGTGGACAGCGATTTCTCCGTGCGAATCAACATCTCCGCCACCGACCTCCAAAGCCTGCAGTTCATCGAAGACGTGCGCAATGTCCTGAAGGAAACCCGCGTCCGGCCCGAGCAGGTGGTCCTGGAACTGACGGAAGTGGCCATCGTCAAGGGCAATGAGCTGGACCGGTACTCGCTCGGCGGCCTGCGGGGCCTGGGCGTGGGCATTGAAATCGACGACTTTGGCACCGGCTACTCATCCATCAGCTACCTCCGCCGTTTGCCGGTGGACCGGGTCAAGGTTGACCGGTCGCTGATCACCGGCCTGGAGAGCGATCCCAGCCAGCCAGCCCTGGTGGCGGCAGTCCTCCAGTTGGTGCGTGCCTGCGGGCTGGAAGCTGTCTGGGAGGGCGTGGAAACGGCGGAGCAGGCGGAGATCCTTCGCGGCCTGGGCTGCCGAAGCGCCCAGGGCTACTACTTCGGCCGGCCGGTCCCACCCGACCAGATCCCCGCTTTATTGAAAGAGCGGGCGGAAAGCGCTAACCAGTAGTGCGCAAACTACTGCGCTTTCGTGGCCGCCGTTATACGATCAGCGTGCGGTGTCCGGTTTTTTCGTCGCCGCGGAATTTCAGGTCTCACAGCAGCACCGGACTCTAAAAGGCGTTTTTGAAATTGAACATTAATGGGCCAATGGGTCATTACTTCGTCAACTGGGGGCGTAGCTAATGTCGGTTCGTGTACAGGCATGGGGAATTATCGCCGCAGTACTGGCGGATGCGGATCCCGCGGGAGCCGCTGTCCGGCAGCGGCTGAGCAACAGCCTCGATGAGAATCCCGGCGTGCCCGAGCGGGCCTTGCTGGAATATCTCCTGGAGGCCCGGAGCAGCGACGCCAACACGTCGGAAACCATTGAATCCGTCCGGCAGCTGCGCCTGGCGCCGCCCGCACTGCCGCCGAAGCTGGCTGAGCAGCTGGACGCCATCCGCAGCGCGTCCCGAATCAGCGCCCTGCTGGAAAACCACATGCTGATGACCGCCTTCCAGCCCATCTACGGGCTGGAGGGAAAGACCGTCGTGGGCGCGGAGGCGCTCTCGCGCTTCGTCAGCGACGACGGCGCCACCGCGGAACTCTGGTTTGCCGAGGCAGAGGCCGTGGGCCTGGGCGCGAACCTTGAGTTCTCCGCCCTTGGCTCGGCCGCAGCTGCAGCCCGTGACCTGCCCGGGTCGCTGTACGTGTCCCTCAACATCTCCCCCACGTCCTGCATGGACCCGCGGCTGCCCGAACTGTTCGAGCACATCGAGCTCCCCATCGACCGCGTGGTGCTCGAATTGACCGAAGACATTCCGGAAGAGGAATACCTACAGTTCATCTCCGCACTCAATCCGCTGCGGGAAAAAGGCCTCCGGATCGCTGTGGACGACACCCACACCGGAGCCGGCGCCCTGAGCCGCATGATCCACCTGCGGCCGGACTTCCTCAAGGTCGGCCGCAATGTGATCGGCGACGTCGACAAGGACGGCGTCCAGCGCGCCCTCGCCGCCTGCCTGGTGGACTTCACGGACCAGATCGGCATCACCCTGGTGGCCGAGGGCATTGAAACGGTGGGCGAGCTTAAGGTCCTGACGGAGCTCGGCATCAGCGCCGGCCAGGGCTACCTGCTGGGCCGTCCCTCGGTGCGGCCTGAGGACTGGGCCAACTGGAACACCCGCCTGGACGTGGACGGCCTGGAGCGCCACCTGGCCAGCCCCGGCGAGTAGTCCCGCACGGAGCCTAGGGTTCCTGCGCCGGCCACTGGCCGCGTGCGGTGAGCACCTCGCGCAGCAGGTCCGCCCGGTCCGTGACGATGCCGTCCACTCCCAGCTGGAGGAGGCGGTGCATCTCAGCGGCGTCGTTGATGGTCCAGACATGCACCACCAAGCCAAGGTCGTGGGCGCGCCGGATGAAGCCCGGGGTGACCACCGGGACCCGTCCGTACCGCACGGGAACCTGCAGTGCCTGGATATCGCGGAGCGTCCGGCGCATGATCCGGCGGAAGGCCCGCCGCGGGAGGACAGGTCCCAGGAGCGTGAAGAGGGCGTTGGAGGCCACACCGGCGGAGGAGGCAACCGGCCGGCTGAGCAGCTTAAGGACCGCCCGTCGCCGTCGGTCCGAAAAACTGGTGACCAGCACCCGGTGGTGCACCTGGTGCCGCTCGATCGCGGCGGCGGTGCTCCGCACCGAACTCCAGTCCTTGACGTCGAGGTTCAGCCTGGCACCGGGCAGCCCGGTGACCAGCTCGTCGAACGTGGGAATGGGTTCACGGCCGCTGATCAGCGCCTTCGCCACCTCCGCTGCGGCAAGGTCCCCGACCCTGCCTTTGCCGTCGGTCACCCGGTCCAGGAATTCATCGTGGAACAGCAACAGCACGCCGTCTGCCGTGGTGTGCACATCCGTTTCGAGGTAACGGAAGCCTAGTTCGACGCCGGCGCGGAACGCGGCCATGGAGTTTTCCAGCCCGTCCACCGAGAAGCCGCGGTGGGCCATGGCGATGGGAAGCTGCCGTCCGGCGTCGTCGGGGTGTTGGAAGAAGGGCAGGGTCACCCTGCGAGCGTACCCGAGGCCCGCACCGTCAGTCCCGGCAGTCGGTCTCGCCGCAGGGCAGGATGTCCACGCCGTCGCCGCAGTGCAGCAGCATGCGCCCGCGGCCGCCATCCAGGTGGACCCAGACGGCGCTGTGGTCCGCGGTAATGGTGTCCACTACCCCGCTCGCTTGGAAGCCGGGCGAGAGCAGGACACGGACCCTGTCGCCCTGGCGCAACTGCTTCCAGTGCGGATCAGGCGTTGCCTTGCGCAGCGGCGCGTCTGCTGCGCGCTGTTTGACGCTTCGTGCCATCGGAACCCCCTGTGAGCCGGCCGGGGAGGGGCGTACCCTCCACCCTTGACGCTACCGATGAAAGGTAAACGCCAGGTGAGCGCCAGCTGGAAGTACGGGGCGGGAGTCAGGAAAACTGGACGCCCAGGGCTGCCAGCCTTGCCTCCAGGACCTGGGCCACGCCGTCGTCGTCAAAATGCGGTGCCTGCCGGCCCGCCGCCCTGATGGCCTCGGGGTGGCCGCTGGCCATCGCATAGCCGTGCCCGGCCCAGCGGAGCATTTCGATGTCGTTGGGCATGTCGCCGAAGGCCACCACGTCGGCGGCATCGATTCCCAGCGCGGCAGCATATTCAGCGAGGGTAACGGCCTTGTTCACGCCCGGGAGGGACAGTTCCAGCATGGCCACTCCGGGCGAGGAGTGGGTGGCGGCGGCCAGGTGTCCGACGGCGGGCCCCACTTCCGCGAGGAAGTCGTCCGGCGTGCCCTCCCGGACAATGGCCAGGAATTTGACCACGGAATCGTCCCCGGTGAGCGTTTCATGGAGCGGCGCCGGAGTGAACTCGGCGAGGAGTTCGCTGGATTCGTTTTCGATGAAGCCCGGCTCAAGGTGGAACCCGGTGAGCGTTTCGGCGGCGAACAGCGCGGCGGGCCGGATGTCCTTGATGATGTGGCGGATTTCCAGGACAGTAGCGGTCTCCAGCGCACGGGCGGATACCAGGCGGTCCGCTTCCAGGTCCCAGACGACGGCACCGTTGGAGCAGATCACCCGTCCGGCGTGGCCCAGCTGCTCCTCAAGCGGGTGAAGCCAGCGCGGAGGGCGCCCGGTGACGAAGACCAGTTCGACGCCGGCATCCCGGCAGGCGTGGAAGGCGCGTATGGTGCGCGGGCTGATTTTTCCGTCGTGCCCAAGGATCGTTCCGTCAATATCGCTTGCAACCAACCGCATCCTGCAAGTCTACGTTGGCCGCCGGGTCCCGTTGTCGGCCTTCGGCGCTACACTGAACTATCGAACATATTTTCGAATAAAGGTGTGTTGTGGGCGTTATTATTGGTCCCCGCGTGATAGACGCGGGCGCCTCCTTGTTCTCGGTGCTGATCTCGCCCGTGGCAGTGGCGGCGGGGTTTCCGTCGCCCGCACAGGACTACTTCGATGGCCGGATCGACCTGAACGCCCACTTGATCAAGGACATCACCAGCACGTTCGTGGTCCGGGTGACGGGGGACTCCATGGAAGGCGCGGGCATCAGCGACGGCGACGAGCTCATTGTGAACCGGGCCCTGGAGCCGCGGGACGGGTCCGTGGTGATCGCCGTCCTGGACGGAGAACTGACGGTCAAGCGCCTGCGCATCACCGGGAACGGCGTGGTGCTGCAAGCGGAAAACCCGCGGTATCCGGACATCCGGGTACCGGCCTTGTCCGAGCTGACCATCTGGGGCGTTGCCACCCGGTGCCTGCATCATGTGTGAGGAGCATCGTGGCTAGGCCGGCCCCCATGCGCAGGATGCCGCAGATCGCCCATGTGGACGTCAACTGTTTCTACGCTTCGGCGGAGCGCGCCTTCGATCCCTCCCTGGAAGGCCGGCCGCTGGTCGTCCTGTCCAACAATGACGGCTGCGCCGTTACCCGGTCCCCCGAGGCGAAAGCCTTGGGCATCTCCACCGGAGAACCGTGGTTCAAGCTCGCGCCGCGGGCCAAAGAATGGGGCCTGGTGGCCAAGTCCAGCAATTATGAGCTGTACGGGGACATCAGCGCCCGTGTCATGGAACTTCTCGGCCGCTACTCGGCGTGGCTGGAGGTCTACAGCATTGACGAGGCGTTCCTCGGCGTCAAGGGCGAACCGGACCAGTTGCGGGTCCTTGGCCGCGGGATCAAGGAGGCCGTGCTGCGCCATGTCGGGGTTCCGGTGTGCGTAGGGATAGCTCCCACCAAAACACTGGCCAAGCTGTGCAACAAGTGGGCCAAGAACAATCCCGCATTTGGCGGGGTATGCCTCTGGGATTCAGTGCCGCCGCCGGTGCGGGAGGGCTTGATGGACCGGTTGCCCGTGGACGAGATCTGGGGCGTCGCCGGGCGCCTGGCCAAGCGCCTGAATGCCATGGGGATTATCACCGTGCTGGACCTGATGCACGCCGACCCTGTGGTGATCAGGGACAAGTTTTCGGTGGTGCTGATGCGCACGGTCCTCGAACTGCGTGGCACTCCCTGCATTCCCATGGAGGAGGAGCGCGTTGGCCGCGACCAATTGATCTTTTCCCGCTCGTTCGCCACCCCGGTGACCACATCTGCCGGCTTGCGGGAGGTGCTGGGTATTTACAGCCAGCAGGCGAGCGCACGGCTGTCCAAGCACGGTCTCCAGGCGAAGGTGCTGACGGCGTTCGCAGCCACCTCGCCGTTCCGGAACCAGGAGCAGGCGTACCCTTCGGTGTGCGTCCGGCTTCCCATGCCCACCGCGGATCCGCTCCTGCTCACCAGGGCCGCACACGCGCTGCTGCCGAAAATCCGGGAAGGGCTCAAGTACGCGAAGGCAGGCCTGATGCTGACCGATCTTCGGCCCACCGGCAACCAGCCGCCGCTTGAGCCTTTCGAAAACCGGCACGAGGAACGCGGCATCGGGCCGCTGCTGGATGACGTCAGCCGCCGCTTTGGGCGGGGCTCCATCGGATTGGGGTACGCAGGCGTCAAGTCCGGCCTTGACTGGACCATGAAGCGCAATATGCGTTCACCCCGGTACACAACTCACTGGGACGAACTGCCGCTGGTGAAGGCCGCCTGACCCTTCGGGTCCCCGCCGGCGGCACCAGGGCCGGCGGCGGGGACCCGTGCGCCCATCAGGCGCGGGACCTGCCCCGGACAAAGTGGAAGATCAGGACTACCACGGCAACAACCAAAAGGATGTGGATGAGGCCGCCGCCAATATTGGCGAGGAGTCCGAGGAGCCAGAGAACGGCGATGATAATAGCGATCCAAAGCAACATGAATTTCTCCTGCATTGTTATTCGTTGGAACTGCTGCACGTGCAGTACGGCGCCTTGGCCGGGCCTACTGCAAGGAATACACCCCTACCTCCCACTCCAGGCCCCCATGCCGCTTCCGTTCATCAGCCCGGCCGTTAAATCATCGTGGTGACCCGCTGAATCCCCACACCGAAATTGCGTGGTGAACCCCAGACTATTTCAGGATGCCGCTGCTGGAAATGGCAGAGCATCAAAAAATAAACGTGTCCCCTTTGCGCGGGATTTCGCGCTGGAATGCAGTATCCCAGCAGTTCTCCCGGAACCCGCCGGGCCGGGGCAGGATCAGGCGCTGGTGAACCGGGCAGTTGCCCCGCCGGCGAGGGCGCCGTTGGGCAGCCGGCGGTCCATGAGCACCATCAGGAGGTGGTGGGCGGCGCCGCGGAGGGGTTCGCCGTCTCCGAAGGCCCAGTCCAGATCGGTGGCTTCGAGCCGGACGCCGGCCAGGTCAAGCCGGAAATGCTTCCGGCTGAGCGGGCTGGTCGCATGGTCGAGGACCGTGAGGAGGCTTGCGTCGCTGACCGGGTGTTTGAGGCCGAGCGGGATGGTGATGTCCAGTCCATGGACGATGTCGTGGGTAAGGGCTCCCTGGAGGCCGCCGCCGGGTGGTTTCCACAGCGTGTCCTCGTTCGCGCGCCAGCGGTGAAGCAACGTGCTGACCGGTTCCTGGGCGTAGTGGCGCGCGACCCGATCCGCCATGCGGGCGAAGTTGCCGCGGGAGCGCAGCAATTCGCCGATGAACCGCGGGGTGGAGAAGCGCAGGGGCATGGCCATGTGCGCGACGACCTCCCGCACGCGCCAGCCGGCGCAGAGCGAGGGGGTGTCCCACGCCTGCCGGGGCAGCGCTTCCAGGATCTTGGTGAAGGCCCGCCGCTCGGCCGCGATGTTCGCCATGGGGTGGCTGCCCGCACTCATCGGTGGGCTCCGGCGCGCTGGGCCAGGTAGGTCTCGAAGCGGTCCAGGGAGGTGAGGAATCCGGCTTGGGCGGCGGGGTCCAGCATTGGCGCCGGAACGTTGGTTTGTTCAATGTCGACTTGGGTCCGGCGCGTTCCGAGCTCGGTGAAGGTGATGGTCACGGTCATCCCCGAATGATCCTCAATCCACGACAGCCGTTCCGGCGGGTTCACCTCAAGGTACCTTGCGCTGGTCGGATAGGTGCTGCCATCGCCATCGTTGACCATGACGGTGGTGAAGGCACCCCCGGCCCGGGCATCCACGGTGATTGTGTCCAAGGGAGTGCTGACGCCCTTAGGACCCCAGAAGTTGGTCAGGTGCTCGGGCTCGACCATGCAACTGAAGACCAGCTGCCGTGGCGCCTCGAAAATGCGGGTGAAGCGGAGGGTGTTCTCATTCATGGCGGTCTCCATTCGGGGGTTCCTGCAGGATGCGGAGGTGTTGGTCGAGCTTGTCGAAGCGCTCGGACCAGAGGCGCCGGTTCTCCTCGATCCAACCGGCAGCGACATCGAGGGCCTGCAGCTCCAGGTGGCACGGGCGGAACTGGGCTTTCCGGCCTCGACTGATCAATCCCGATCTTTCGAGAACCTTCAGGTGCTTGGAGATGCCCGGGAGGCTCAGCTTGAACGGTTCCGCCAGTTCATTAACGGTTGCGTCGCCGGCGGCGAGCCGAACCACGATCGCCCGGCGCGTCGGGTCGGAAAGCGCGCTGAACATCGCGTCGAGCCGCTGGTCTTCCACCACTGTCATGAGGGCCTCCGGAACTTCTTCATACCCGTTATTTTACTGATTGGCTAATTAACCGTCAAGCAAAATACACCGTTAATTGCCACCATTTCGGGGCTGGCGCGCACTCCCGAAAAAGACGCTTCACGACGTTTCTTGACGCTCCGCGACGCCGCGTTGCGCGTTCGCGTCGCCGGGTGAACCAGTGCGACACAAACGATTGTGGCCCCGGTGGGCGCTCCGTAACCTCGTCTCAGCATCCGCCCCAGCAAAGGAATCCCCATGACCAACCCGCAGGACAATGGTCCTCAGAACCAGCAGAATTCCACGCGCATCGTGGCCGGCCAGTCAGCCAAACCCAAGCGCCCCCTGGGCCTGAAAATCGGCATCGCCGCCGCAATCCTGGCCCTGGTTGGCGGTGGCGCCGCCGTCGCCGCCGCCGTCAACGGTGGCGCCCCGGCGGCAACCCAGGAGGGCGCCCCGGCCGGCAATCCGGCAGCCGAGCTGAAGCTGGGCTACTTCGGGAACGTCACGCACGCCCCGGCGCTGGTGGGCGTCAGCAAAGGCTTTATCGCCGGGGAACTGGGCAGCACCAAGCTCAGCACCCAGGTTTTCAATGCCGGTCCGGCCGCCATTGAAGCCCTGAACGCGGGCGCCATCGACGCCACGTACATCGGCCCCAACCCGGCCATCAACTCGTTCGTGAAGAGCCAGGGCCAATCGGTGAGCATCATCGCCGGAGCTGCCGCCGGCGGGGCGCAGCTTGTGGTCAAGCCGGAGATCAATTCCGCCGCAGACCTCAAGGGCAAGACCCTCGCATCGCCCCAACTGGGCGGCACCCAGGACGTCGCCCTTCGGGCCTGGCTCTCATCGCAGGGCTACAAAACGAATGTGGACGGCAGTGGCGACGTCGCCATCAACCCCACCGAGAACGCCCAGACCCTCAAACTGTTCCAGGACGGAAAGCTCGACGGCGCGTGGCTGCCCGAGCCGTGGGCCTCCCGCCTGGTGCTGAACGCCGGCGCCAAGGTGCTGGTGGATGAAAAAGACCTCTGGGACGGCTCCCTCTCGGGCAAGCCGGGCGAGTTCCCCACCACCATCCTGATCGTCAACCAGAAGTTCGCGGCGGACCACCCGGACACCGTCAAGGCGCTGCTTAAGGGCCACGTGAAATCGGTTGAGTGGCTGAACAATGCCTCTGCCACAGACAAGGCCACAGTGATCAATTCCGCCCTGAAGGAAGCCGCCGGCGCGGAGCTGAAAGCAGACGTCATTGACCGGTCCCTGAAGAACATCGTCTTCACCGTGGACCCGCTAGCCGGAACCTACCAGAAGCTCCTTGCCGACGGCGTGACCGCCGGCACCACAAAGCAGGCCGATATCAACGGTATCTTCGACCTGCGGGCGCTCAACAGCGTGTCCGGCGATAAGACCTCGGCGGCGGGGCTCGGCAAGGAATAGCACCTCCCCACGCCCGCTCACTTATTACCCTCTACCGGCCAACGCCCGCTCACTTTCTTTAGAAAAGTGAGCGGGCGTTGGCGTTTTGGGAGCAACAAGTGAGCGGGCGTTGGCGTTTTGGGAGCAACAAGTGAGCGGGCGTTGCCGGGGGTTGGAGTATCAGCGTGGCGGATATCTGATATCGAAAACCTGCCATTCCCCGAATATATGAAGTGCCTCACAGTGGTAACAGGACCTGCACCAAACCGCAGCCGGTAAACCCAGAAGGACTTCAACGTGGAAACTCCCCTCTCCCATCTTGCCCACCTCGAAATCACCAGCCCGGACGTCGAAGCGTCCGCACGGTTCTACGAGGAAAAGTTCGGCATGCGCATCGTCGACCGCGTGGACGGCAACGTCTACCTCCGCTGCTGGGGCGACTACTACCGCTACAGCCTGGTGGTCACCGAAGGACCGGAAGCATCGCTGGGCCGGATGGCCTGGCGCACCAACTCGCAGGCCGCCCTCGAAGCAGCAGCCCAGCGCATCGAAGCGACCGGAGTGCAGGGCACCTGGACCGCAGGCGGCCCCGGATACGGCAAGGCCTACGAATTCACCGGCCCCTACGGCCACCACATGCGCCTCTTCTACGACGTGGAAAAGTTCGTCGCCGAGCCCGGCTTCGAATCCACCTACCCGGACCGCCCGGAGCGCCGCAGCAGCCACGCCGCAGCACCGCGCTTCCTGGACCACGTCACCGTCGCAGCCTCCGACGTCCGCGGCTTCGCCAAGTGGTACGGCGACGCCCTGGGCTTCCGCGTGATGGCCTTCGTGGACCTCGACGAAGCCCCCATCACCGTCTTTTCGGTCCTCACTACCAACGAAAAATCCCACGACCTGGGCGTCGTCAAGGACACGTCCCAGCGTGCCGGCCGCGTCAACCACATCGCCTTCTGGGTGGACACCACAGAGGACCTGCTCCGCACCGCGGACGTCATGATGGAGAACGGCACCCCCATGGAATACGGTCCCTCCATCCACGGCGTAGGCGAGCAGAACTTCCTGTACTTACGCGAACCGTCCGGCCTGCGCGTGGAGCTGAACTCCGGCGGCTACCGCAACTACGTCCCGGACTGGGAGGCCAACACCTGGAAGCCGTCGGAGGGCTCCAACAACTTCTACAAGAACGGCGCCATGCCGCACTCCATGACCGAGTCGTTCCCGCCGGCCGAAGGCTTCACCGCCACCGAGGAAGGGGCGTCGCCGGAGATGAAGGAAGCGCTCCTGAACCCGTACGCCAAGCAGGGACGGGGCTAACGGCGCCATGGCCGACGCACCTTACGCACTCATCCGGTTCCAGGAGCCTGGCGGCGGCAAGGCCCGCGCGGGCCTGCTGGTTGACCACAGGGTCCTGCCCCTGGACGGGGACATCAATTCGCTGATCGAGCACTGGGACACCACGGAAGGCCAACTGGATGCCCTGGCTGCCTCTGCGGGCAAGGACACCGGCCTGGCGCCGGCCGACGTCGAGGTCCTGGCTCCCGTGGAGCCGGCCCAGATCCTGCAGACGGGCGCCAACTACCGCAAGCACGTGATCGACCTGGCCGTGGCGCACCGCGAGCCGGGCGAAGACGCGGAGGAGGTGCGCGCCAAGACGGCAGCGATGATGGACAAGCGCGCGGGCCAGGGCACGCCGTACTTCTTTATCGGGCTTCCGACGGCGGTGGCGTCCGCTACGGACGATCTCACCCTGCCCGCCTACAGCAAGTCGCACGACTGGGAGCTTGAACTGGCCGCGGTGATCGGGAAGACGGCGTTCCGGGTCACCCCGGAGGAAGCCCTGGAGCACGTCTTCGGGTACACCATGGTCAATGACATCACCACCCGCGAGTACGTTTTCCGCAAAGACATGCCCGCCATCGGCTCGGACTGGTACCGCGCCAAGAACGCCCCCGGCTTCCTGCCCACGGGCCCCCTGCTGGTGCCAGCCAAGTACTTCGGCGACCCGCAGGGCGTCCAGGTGACCCTGAAGCTCAACGGCAAGGCCATGCAGGACGAGTCCACCTCGGACATGATCTTCGGCGTTGCCAAACTGGTCAGCGAAGCCTCCCAGATCATGCCGCTGCGCCCCGGCGACCTGGTCCTCACCGGAAGCCCGGCCGGCAACGGCCAGCACTGGGGACGGCTCCTCCAGGACGGCGACGTCATGGAAGGCACCATCACGGGACTCGGCACCCAGCGCATCCTCTGCAAGGACGAACCCACCACCGAAAGCAACAGGCAGTGACCACCCAGGACACAGCACCAGCCACCGGAGCCGGGGAATCCATTGATTCCCCGGCTATCCGGCGTGAAGATCCGCTCGGCAGCATCCGCACCATGGCCCGGGAACACAACAACTGGGGCCGTTGGGGCCAGGACGACGTCCTGGGCACCCTGAACTTCATCGATGCCGCCAAGCGGATCGAAGCCGCGACGCTGGTCAGGACCGGTGAGGCGTTCTCGCTCTCCCAACCGTTCGATACCAACGGCCCGCAAAAAGGCTGGCGCCGCCGCACCAACCCGGTCCACACCATGACAGACACCGGCGTCGACGCCGAACGCGGCAACCAGGGCTTCCCCCACGGCTTCGGCGGCGCGGACGACGTGATTGCCATGCCCCTGCAATGCTCCACGCAGTGGGACGGCCTGGGCCACATCTTCGACCAGGGCAAGGCCTGGAACGGCCGGGCAGCCGGCGACGTCGTCACCTCCGAAGGCGATCTGGTCACCGGCATCGAAACCGCTGCGGCGAAGATCGTCACCCGCGGCGTGCTCCTCGACGTCGCCCGCGCGCTTGGTCCCGAACTGGGACGGAACGACGGCGAGCTGCCGGACGGGTTCGCCATCACCCCCGAACACCTCGAGCGGACCATCGAACTCCAGGGGCCCAGCTCCGAGGTTCGGCGCGGCGACATCGTGGTGATCCGCACCGGGCAATACACCCGGGTGAGCCGCGATGGCTGGGGCGACTACGCCGGCGGCCCCGCACCCGGACTGTCCTTTACCACCGCGCCGTGGCTGCACCGCAGTGAGATCGCCGGCATCGCCACCGACACCTGGGGTTTCGAGGTCCGGCCCAACGAGTTCGACGGCGCCTTCCAGCCCCTCCACCAGATCGCCATCCCCAACCTGGGCCTGTTCCTCGGCGAGATGTGGGACCCGGACGCTCTGGCCGAGGCGTGCGCGGCGGACGGCAGGTACGACTTCCTGTTGACGGCCGCTCCCCTCCCCATCACCGGGGCCGTCGGATCACCGGTCAACCCGATCGCCGTCCGGTAGCTTTCAGTACAACAAACCACCAGCAGTAACGCCGTCAATACAAAGGAGTCAGCGATGGCAGCAGTACAGAACGTCGGAATCGTGGGGGCGGGAGCCGCCGGGCTGGCCGCCGCCATCCTCCTGGCCGACGCCGGAATCCAGGTGGAAGTCCTCGAGAAGGCAGACGCCCCGCAGACCCTTGGGTCCGGCATCACGCTGCAGGGGAACGCCTTGCGCGTCCTCCGCCAGCTCGGCGTCTGGGACCAGGTGGAGGGCAAGGGCTACGCCTTCAGCACGCTCGGCCTGCGGGCCCCGGACCCGGCCGGCACGGTGCTCGCCGTCCTGGAGGACATCCGCACCGGCGGCGACGACCTCCCGGCCACCATGGGCATGTACCGGCCGGACCTCACGGCCATCCTCCGTGAACGGGCGGAACAGGCGGGGGCCCGGATCAGCTACGGCCGGACGGTCACCAGCATCACTGACGACGGCGGTTCGGTCACCGTGGGCACCGCCGACGGTGGCAAGGCCACCTACGACCTCCTGATCGGCGCCGACGGCCTGCACTCGGCCGTCCGCAAGGCTATTGGCATCGACGTGGAACCCCAGCCGACCGGCATGGGCATCTGGCGGGCGTTCGTGGAGCGGCCGGCGGAAGTGGTCCGGACCGACCTCACCTACGGCGGCCCCTGCTTCATCGCCGGCTACTGCCCCACCGGCCCGGACACCATCTACGCCTATCTGGTGGAGAAGGCCCAGGAACGCAAGCACGAGGACGGCCCCCGCATCATGGCCGAACTCGCCGCAGCCTACGGCGGCCCGTGGAACGAGATCCGCGCCAACCTGGACCACAGTGCCCGCATCAACTACACGTGGTTCACCACCCACCTGGTGGACGGACCCTGGAACCGCGGCCGCACGGTGATCATCGGCGACGCCGCGCACAGCTGCCCCCCGACGGTGGCACAGGGTGCGGCCATGGCCCTGGAGGACGCAGCCGTCCTGGCCGAGTTGGTGATCAAGGCCGACGACGTCACCGAAACCCTGTTCAAGGAGTTCAGTGACCGCCGGCTGGACCGTGCCACGGCAGTGGTGAACGCCTCGGTCCAGCTCGGCCAGTGGATGCTCGACGGTGTCCGCGACGCCGATGTGCCCGGCCTGATGCACGGCCTGTCCGTCATGCTGAAGGAGCCGGCATGAGCACCCATCCCGGCACGAACCCCACGGTGGATGTTCACGCACACATCCTGCTGCCGGCCCTCCAGCAGCTCGTGGCCGAGGCCGACCCGGACGGCTTCGGCGCCCAGCAGGCCCTGGAGGTGCGCCGCAACGGACCCCAATCCATGGCCGCCTCGGGCCGGATGATCAAGGAACGCTGGCCGCAGCTGACCGACCTGGACCGCCGGCTGGCGGACATGGACGCCCAGGGCGTGGACGTGCAGCTGGTCTCGCCGTCGCCGTCGCACTTCTACTACTTTGCGGGCGAACAGCTGGCCCTGGACGTGGCAAAGCAGGCCAACCAGGCAGTCCGTGACTTCGTGGACCGCGCGCCGGGGAGGCTGAACGGGCTGGGCCTGGTCCCGCTCCAGCACCCGGGCCTGATGGTGGATGCCTTGGAACACGCCGTCCTGGAGTGCGGCCTGCTGGGAGTCGAGATCGGGTCCTTCGCCGCTACTCCCGGGGACCCGGAACGGAGCACCATTGAACTCTCGGACCCCCGGCTGGAACCGTTCTGGAGCCGTGCCGAAGAGCTGGGCGCCGTGGTGTTCCTGCACCCGTTCGGCTGCTCGCTGGATGAGCGGCTGGACCGCTTCTACCTCGCCAACACGGTGTCCCAGCCAGCCGAAAACGCGGTGGCCCTGTCGCACCTGATTTTCAGCGGAGTCCTGGACCGCCACCCCGCGCTGAAGGTCCTGGCCGCACACGGCGGCGGCTACCTGCCCACTACGCTGGGCCGGTCGGACCATGCCTGGAAGGTGCGGCCGGAGGCACATGGCTGCGCCCGGCCGCCGTCGTCCTACCTGCAGAAGCTGTACTTCGACTCGCTGGTCCACAGCCCGGCTGAACTGCGGGCCCTCGTTACCGCCGCCGGGCCGGAGCAGGTGCTGCTCGGCTCGGACTACCCGTTCGACATGGGGTCCGACCTCCCGGTGGACGAGGTCCAGGCTGCCGCACTCCCGGCCGACGACGAGGCCCGGGTCTTGGGCAGCAACGCACGCGCCCTGGGCATCACCGCGGCGGCCGCCCTGGCCACCCGCCCCAACGCTTAAGGAACACGCACATGGTCAAGATCGCCCGTTGGAACCACGACGGCGCAACGCGGTCCGGCTTCGTGGACGGCGAACACTGCTACGCGCTGCCGGCAGGCCAGTCCGTGCAGACGCTTCTGGATTCCGGGCTGCAGGAGACACTGGACCTTGCCCGGAAAGTCACCGCATCCGCCGCACCCGTACCGCTGGCGGATGTGCAGCTGCTGGCCCCGCTGGCACCGGCCACCATCCGGGACTTCGTGGCGTTTGAGGAACACGTGGAGGGAGTGCGGAAGAGCATCGACGGTGTGGCCGGCGTAGTGCCCGAATGGTACGAGGCACCCACGTTCTACTTCACCAACCCGCACACCGTCACCGGCACGCACGAGGTGATCGGAATTCCCGCAGGCTGCACGGACCTGGACTTCGAAACGGAGGTCGCCGCCGTCGTCGGACGCGTTCCCGGGAGCGACGGACGGAACCTGGACGCCGCGCAAGCCCACCGGCACATCTTCGGGTACACCGTGCTCAACGACTGGTCCGCGCGGGACCTCCAGCGCAGGGAGATGAAAGTCAGCCTGGGCCCGTGCAAGGGCAAGGACTTCGCCAACACCCTGGGGCCGTGGATTGTCACCGCGGACGAGTTCGAGGACCGCCACGACGCCGAGGGCTTCCTGCCGATCTCCATGTCCGTCGAAGTCAACGGGCAGCCGATTGGGCAGGACCTCCTCTCCAACATGGGCTGGCCGTTCGCCGAGCTGGTGGCCTATGCGTCGCAGGATTCCGTGGTGCGGCCCGGCGACGTGCTGGGCTCCGGCACGTGCGGCAGCGGCTGCCTGGCGGAACTCTGGGGCCGCAACGGGGCCCAGACTCCCCCGCCGCTGAAAACCGGTGACGTGGTCCGGATGACCGTGGAAGGCATCGGCAGCATCGAGAACACGGTGGGCGCCCGGCGCGAAGCCGTGACCCGGGTTCCCGCGCGGAAGCGGCCACGAAACCGCGTTGCCACCGCGGTTTCCCCAGGGACCTAGGGTGGTTGGCCTCGACCTGGCGGGCCGGACGGTGGTGGTCACCGGCGCCGGCCAGGGCCAAGGTGCTGCCGAGGCGCGGCTCCTGGTGGACGCCGGGGCGCGCGTCATCGCCACCGACCTCGGTCCGGAGCCGCCGCCTGGGCTCGGCGCGGTGTTCTCAGGCGGGCCGCTGACCTACCGGCAGCTGGATGTCACCGACGGCCCGGGCTGGGCTAAACTCGCCGAGTGGATCCGGTCCCAGGGCTGGCAGGTGGACGGATTGGTCAACAACGCGGGCATCACCCAGCGCAGCCGGTTGCTGGACGCGTCAGTTGCTGACCTGCAGCGAGTCTACGAGGTGAACGTCGCCGGCAGCCTCCTGGGCATCCAGGCCCTCGCTCCCCTGATGCGCAGCGGGGCCTCGATCGTGAACGTTGGGTCCGTGGCAGGACTGACGGCGCACTACCCCGTGGCGTACACCGCCAGCAAATGGGCACTGCGCGGCCTGTCCCAGGTGGCAGCCATGGAGCTTGGCCCGCGCGGCATCAGGGTGAACACGGTCCACCCGGGCTTCATCGAAACCCCCATGACCCAGGGTGCCAAACCGGAATTCCGGCAGGCCACCCTGGCCGAGACGCCGCTGGGGCGGACGGGCAGCGTGGAGGAGGTGGCCGGCGTCGTGCTCTTCCTCCTGAGCCCGCTGTCCTCCTTCGTGACCGGCGCGGAAATCCCCGTCGACGGCGGCCAGGCAGGCCATGGCGGGGCCAAGTCGGTCTCCGACGCCCTGCGCTGACCGTCCCGCAGGACGGGTCAGCCCGGCAGCACCGCCGACCAGCCGCCGTCGACCATCAGGTTGGCTCCCGTCACGTAGGACGCTTCGTCGGACGCCAGGAACAGCGCGCAGGCGGCCACTTCCTCCGGCACGCCAATCCTGCCTAAGGGAATGCTGCCGGCGATGGACCGCATGGGGTGGTCGGGGGCCAGGAGGTTGCCCTCAGTGGCGGCGGTGCGGATCATGCCGGGACTGACGGCATTGACGCGCAGCCCGTGCGGCGCACCTTCGGCCGCCAGCTGTTTGGTCATGGCCACCACGGCGCCCTTGGTGGCGGTGTGCGCCAACCGGCCATTGGTCATTGAGCCCGTCACCCCGGCGGTGGAACCCACCAGGACGATGGCTGCGTTCCGCGCGGCGGTCAGCTGCGGCCAGAAGTATTTCACGGGCAGGAACACCACGTCCATCTCGTGCTCCACGTTCCACTTCCAGTCGGCGTACGTGAGCTGCTCCACGGGGGCGAACCGCGTGATGGCCGCATTGGCGTAGAGGATGTGCACCTGCCCGTAGGCGTCCGCAACGTCGCGTGCCCAGGCGGCCACGGCGGCCTCGTCCGCCAGGTCCACCCTGCTGCTGCCCATCCGGCCCCCGGCCGCCGTGACCGCCGCGACTGTGGCTGCGGCGCCTACGTCATCCATGTCGCAGCCCACCACCACGGCACCGGCCGCAGCGAACGCAAGCGCTGCGGCCCTGCCCTGGCCGCTGGCCGTTCCGGTGATGACGGCGGTCTTGCCGGCCAGGCGCTGGCTGGAAACGGGCATGGGGTTCCTTCCGAAAGCATGTTTCTTCGACTTTCGCAGGAACCGGCCCGGCGGCGAACGCCGTCCTGGGTCTAGATGGTATCCGCCTCGTGGATGGTCAGGGGGTGGGCGGCGGCAGGAAAGAGTTCGTGCAGCCGGGCGCAGGAACGCTGCACCACCGAACGCAGCCAGACGCCGGCAGGGTCCTCCGCCTGGGAGGGGTGCCAGTACATGGCCTCCACCAGGGACGCTTCCGCATCGTCGTCGAACCGGAGCACCGCAATGTCGGCGCCGCGCTGGGCCCGGGCCGCCAGCATCCCCGGCACCAGCGCCACCAGGTCCGTTCCCTCCACCAGCAGGGGCAACGACAAGAACCCGCCCACCACGGCGGCCACCCGGCGCTGGATACCGCGCGATTCGAACAGCTTGTCCGCGGGCGTGCTGATGCCCTCCCCGAAGTAGCCGACGGCGTGGGGCACCGTGGCCAGGTCGGCAAGGGTAAGGCGGGGCTGCTGGAGCAGGGGGTTGCCGGCATCCGCAACGGCCATGAAGCTGTCCCGGAAGAGCTGCCGACTGGCCCCCTGCATCTGGTACCCGGTGGGCCCGACGAGCAGGTCGATCTTGGAGTAGTCAGCCATCTGGCCCTGGATCCCGGACTTTGACGTGGGAACGAAATCCACGGAGACCCCGGGCGCCTCCTCCCGCAGGATGCGCCGGAGCGGGCCCACGATCAGCGCCGCCGCGTAGTCGGAGGCGGCAATCACGAACTCCCGCTCGCTGGATGCCGGATCGAACCCGGAGCGGACGCGGGTGGCCCGCTGGATGTGGAGCATGGCTTCATCAACCAGCGGAACCAGGGACTGCGCGAAGGGCGTCAGGTCGTACGTGCGGCCATTGCGGACCAGGAGTTCGTCGTCGAAATGGCGCCGAAGCCTGGCCATTGCCGCGCTGGTGGCCGGTTGGCTGAGCTGGAGGCGCTCAGCGGCCCGGGTGATGTTCTTCAGTTCCAGCAGGACCTGAAGGTGGGGCAGCAGGTTCAGGTCCAGGTTCTTCATACCCACAGGTTAGCCGCGCCGGGGCGCCCGCAACCGCCGCCGGTCCGCCGGCGCCTCAGGATCCCAGTTCTTGGGCGACCCGCCGGGCACCGCGGACGGCGATGGCCACGCTCATCAGTGTGGGATTCATGGCCGTGGCTGTCGGAATGAGCGCGTTCCCGCCCACCACCAGGTTCTCGTAGCCCCACACCCTGGACCAGGGATCGGCCACGGAGCTGCCGTCGTCGGCCGCTCCCATGCGCATGGTGCCCTGGTAGTGCAGGCTGGAGCCGTTGGGCATCAGCCGGGGTTCGGCCACAAAGACGCCCAGGGCCTTGCCTGCACGCCGCAGCCGGTCGGTGGCCTGGGCAATTTCTGCCTCTTCGCGTTCGGTGAGTGCGTACTCGATGGTCATGTTGGGGAAACCGCGGTAGTCGGACTCATGGTCGTCGAAGCTGACGGCGTCCTCGTAGCGGGGATGCTTGCGCATGCCGTAGCCCATGTTGACGTAGCCCCACCGGTTATTGGAGTACGGGGTGCCCGGCTCCATGGGGAACGGGGTGGACTCCGAGTACATGACCTGGACGGAGAAGGGGTGTTCCGGCTCGGAGAAGGGGATGCGGTTGACTGCGGCCACGGGGTCGGCGGGATTTTGGGCGCGCCGGGCAAGTTCCGCGTCAAGGTCACCCTCGGCGGCAAAGCGGAGCATCTTGTCGGCGTCGAGAGCCACGGTGGAGATCACCACCGGGTGTTCGGTCAGGTAGTGGCCCAGCGCTTGGGGGCGGATGCCCGAGGCCCACAGGAGCTGCGGCGAGCGGAAGGCATCTGCCGCTACCACCACGACGTCCGCCGGAACAAAGGACTCGGTACCCGTGCGGAGATCCTGCACGGTGACCCCGGTGGCCCGGTTTCCGTCGAGTTCAACCCGGCGGACCAGGGTGAGGTCGCGGAGTTCGAACCGCTGTGAGAGCGCGTTGTGGGGGTCGATCAACGGCCCGAGGACGACGTCGGCCCCCGCCCAGCGCACGGACCCGTCGGGTTGCGGGTCGCCGGCCACCGGAAGGGTGCCCACCCCGTAGCCGTCGGGCAGCTCGGCGCCGAACTCTTCGTCCAGGAGGGAGCGGATGGCTTCGCCGACCTTGGAGTCCGCGAAGGCTGCACTGTGGACGTGCAGCAGGCCCTTGGCCTCTTCAATCAGCCCGTCCCACTCGTCGTCGGCGATGAAGGGGATCTTTTCGCTGAACGCGGGCGACGGCGTCGCGCAGGTCCAGTGCGCGCCCTGGCCGCCAACGTTGGTGGCGGCAGCTGCCGCCGGGAACGAGGGGGCGTGCGCTGACCCGTCTCCGCCGAAGTCCAGGAGGTGCGTGCCCTGGCGCGCGGTGAACATGCCCTCGGTGACGGTTGCCGCCGGGATGCCGAGCGACTCCCGGAACGCCCCGGCCTGCGGCCCCTGCGACATTTCCCGGGCGCGTGCTTTCTCGGCCGGGTCCGGGATGTTCCGGACGCTCTCGCCAGGGACGGCTGTCAGCTGCGGCCCGGCTTCGAACATCACCACCCGGGCGTTGGGGACCTGCTCCAGCAACAGGCGGGCATAGGTGGAACCGATGGGTCCGCTGCCGACGACGGCAATGGTGGGGTTGGACATGATGTCTCCTTTGAGATCAGGCCGGAAGGGTTTCGGAAGGTGCGTGGGCGGGGACGGGTTCGTCGGACAGGCGGCCGTGCGGGAGCAGGACTGCCGCCAGGATGCCCAGGGCGTAGGCGCAGGCAAGGGCGATGAAGATGGGCGTGAAGACGGATGAGTAGATCTGGGCGACGTCGGCCTGCACCGCCGGTGACGCTCCGTGGACCTGCTGCGGGGTGAGCGTGGAGGCGTCCAGCCCTGCCGGCAGGAGGGCCGCGACCCCGGAGCCGATGACACCGCCGATGACCGCCGTCGCCACCGTTGATCCCACCTGCCGGACCAGATTGATGGTTGCGGTGATGGTGCCGGTCTGGCCTGCGGGGACGGCGCCCTGGACCACGGCCACGATGAGGCTCATGAACGCCCCGGTGCCCAGGCCCACAGCCCCCATCACGATCATGGGCGCCCACAGTGGGAGCCCGGTCGGCAGCAGCGCCATCACCAGCAGGGCCGCCGCTCCCAGCACCGTTCCCGCGACCGGGAAGATCCGGTAACGCCCGGTGCGGCTGGCCAGCCAGCCCGTGAGGAGGTTGCTGATCAGCATGCCGAAGACGGTGGCGATGGGAACCAGGCCGGACACCGTGGCCGTGGTCCGGTAGGCCATCTGGAAGTACGTGGGCAGGTAGGCGGTGATGGAGAAGAAGCCGACGCCGATGATCGCCGAGAGCGCCGTACCGGCAGCAATGGTGCGGTTGGCGAAGAAGTGGAGCGGAATGATGGGCTCGGGTGCCCGCCGCTCCACCAGGAAGAAGACGACAAAGCCCACGATGCTGACGGCGAGCGCGCTTCCGGCGGCCGGACCTCCGTTCCTCTCCGCGGCCCAGGAGGCGGCAAGAACGAGCGCCACCAGCGCGGTGGTGAAGACGGCGGAGCCGGCGATGTCGAAGTGCCGGGGTGCTGGGCCCGGTTCCAGGTGGGGAACGGCCACCAGTGCCAGGGCGAAGGCGGCGGCGCCCACCGGGATGTTGATCCAGAAGACCCACTGCCAGCCCCAGTAATCGGTGATGGCACCGCCCACCACCGGGCCCACCAGGATGGCGATGGGAAAAGCCGCCCCGATGATTGCCATGTAGCGGGGCCGTTCACGCTGCGTGGTGACGCGGGCGATGATGGTCTGCGACATGAGCTGCAGGCCCGCCGAGCTCATGCCCTGGAGGACACGGCCGGCAATAAGCCACGCGATGTCCGAGGCAAAACCGCAGGCCAGGGACGCAGCAAGGAACACCACCAGGGAAACCAGGAAGATCCGGCGGGCGCCGAGGACATCGCCGAGCCTGCCGAGGACGGGCAGCAGAACCGTGCTGGCCAGGGTGTAGCCCACCACCACCCAGCTCATCAGCTGCAGGGCACCCAGTTCTCCGGAAATGGTGGCCAGGGACGTGGAGACCACCGTGTGGTCCAGTGCCCCGAGGAAGGAGACGGTGAGCAGGGAGGTGGTGAGGAGGCGAAGTTTGACAGGTGATAGTTGCATAGTGGTCTGCCCGAACGATCGGGCCGTCGACGCGACGTGGTGTGCCCCCGGCGCACCAACACGACGGGGAACGGGTCCGGCTGGGACCCCGGCGCCACTCCCCACCCTACAGGCACTTAAGTCTAAAAACAACAAAAGATTGCACAGAATCGACGGAGTCACTGGGCGGCCCGCGCGCTTGCCACATCGTGGGCCAGCCGTTGGTCTTCCAGCAATTCCTGCAGGTCAGGCAGCTCCCTGCCGCTCGAGGCGGCTTCGATGGCGCGGCGCAAGGCCAGCCGGGCCGGAGCCTCGTAGCGCTCCGGCGCCCTCAGCGCCCCCTCCACCGTCGAGGTCTCCACCTTGACCCGGCCGGCAGCATGGTCAATGGCAACCTCCGTCCTGACCTCGCCCAAGGCCAGGACCTGGAGCAAGCCGCCCGCGGCGGGCCCTTCGAGGACAGTGCCCACCACGGTGGACGGAAGGCGGCCTCCGCCGGCCACCGGCGAATCCAGGAGCGCCATGGAGCCCTGCACGGCCGCCGTACCCGCCCGGAGGGTCAGCGGGGAACCTGCCAGGGAGCGCGCCCAGCCGAGGCCGTCACGGATCACGGCACCCAGGAGCGCGGCGGGGGCTGCGCACTCCACGGTGACCACCCTCGGCGGGATTCCGCGCCGCGCCCGGACCGCGTCGGCCACCATGTCGGTGCGAAGGCCGGGGCGGTCGACGACCACCGGGATACCTCCGGACCAGGTCCCCGCTGCGAAGACCTCCCGGGGCAGGGCCGCGGGGTCCGCGATCACCACCGCCGCCGCTCCCTGGTCCCGGGCATCCAGCAGCCCGGCCCACCAGTTGCCGGAGCCGGGGACGACGGCAACAGCACCGCACACGCCATCCGCCAGCCTGGCACTGGCGGGAAGCCCGGCCGCGGCCGCCACGTAGGCGGGCAACCGGGTAAAGACGCCGGCACGGGGCCCTTGCGGCGTCACTGCCGGCCCGCTTCGAGGATCTTTGCAGCGGCAGCATCAGCCAGGTCGATTGCGTAGTGCGCGTCAGCCAGCAGTTCGCCGTACTCCACCGGGACCCCCGCCTCAAGGCGCGATGCCAGGGCGCGCCACTCAGCCACATAGCCGTCCACGGGATCCTTCCCGTATCCGGTCCACTGCCCATCGTCCGCGCGTACATTGATGACGGCGCTTCCCGCATGGACGAAGGCCGGCGGGAAGGTGACCTCGATCCGGTCATGGGAGGTGGCGATGGCCATGCGCCAAAAGGCGTCGGGGCCTTCCGGAAGCATGGTGAGGGCGAGCTGCACCAGGACACTGCCTGCCCGGTACCCCACCAGGTAACCGATGGGCGCGGCGAGCCGTGCATAGACCACCTCGTCCACGCCTGGCGCGATGTCCCTGACCGCAGGCAGGTCATGGATGGCCAGCCCGGTCAGCAGCTGCCGCAGGACTCCTGCCGCCACCGCCGGATCGCCCAGGTCCGGGCGGCCGTGGGCTGCGGCCTGGAACGGACCGCCGTCCGCCACGAGCCGGTGATACCTGCCGTTGGGCGGAAGCGCCAACGTGGCCGATACAGCCCGCACCCCGCCGTCGAGCGAAGCAAGGTGGCGCCGGGCGCGGTCCCAGGCGGCATCAAACACGTGGTTTGTGCCCACCAGGAGGATGGCGCCGGCCGCGCGGCAGGCATCGATGGCGCGGCTGGCATCTTGCCTGGTGGTGGCCAGGGGCTTTTCGCAGAAGATGGCCCGCTTGCCGGCCGCCACTGCCGCGAGGATATGGCGGGCGTGTTCTGACGGCGGGCCGCAGACAGCCACCACCTGCACCTCCGGGTCTGCCAGCAGCTCCCGATCCCCGCTGGACCAGCGCGCACCACACGGTTCAGCCAGGTCCCGGGAACGGCCACTTCCGGCATCGGCGATATGCACCACATCAAACAGGTCCGGGAGCCCGCGCAACACCGGCAAATGAAGGGCCGCAACGCCGGGTCCGGCTCCGAGTATCCCTATCTTCCAAGGCATCGTCGCCTCCTTCTTATGTCTCTATTATTCATAAGTCGGCGAATTCTTAGCCATAGTTGATCTGATTTCGCGCCTTAGTCGCGAGCAATGTGTGAGAATTGGTGCCATGACGACAGACTCCACCCTCCGTTTCGGAGCTCAAACGGACGAAGTGACCAGCCTGCTGCGGATCGTCAACCTGGTGCGGACAGGAGAGGCGACCACCCGGCCGGAAATCGGCAAGGTCACCGGGCTGGGCCGGGGCGTCGTGAGCCAGCGGGTGGACCAGGCCATCGCGATCGGATTCCTGGGTGACGGCGACTTCGGAGCCTCGTCCGGAGGCCGCGCGCCGCGGACCCTCCGTTTTCGCTCAGAACAGGGGCGGATTGTCATCTGCGCCCTCGGCGCGGCACACATCAGGGTGGGCTTCGCGGCGCTCGACGGCGACATCATTGACCACGCACACCGCAGCTGGGACATCGCCCAGGGACCGGAGAAGACGATCGATGCCGTCATGTCCCTTGTTGAGGATGTGCTCAAGAATCATCCTCCCGTGCCGGTATGGGGCGTCGTGGTTGGCCTGCCGGGACCGGTGGACTTCGCCACGGGACAGCCCGTGGCTCCGCCGATCATGCCCGGGTGGAACGGCTTCGACGTCCGGACGCCCTTCGAGGAACGCTTCAACGCGCCGGTATGGGTGGATAACGACTCCAACCTGCTGGCGCTTGGTGAGCGGGCCCGCCGTCGCGACATGCTCACGGACCTGATCTACTGCAAGATCGGTTCGGGCGTCGGCTCCGGCCTGCTGTCCAAGGGCCGGATCCACCGTGGTGCCAACGGCGCTGCCGGGGACATTGGCCACGTCCGGGTCTCCGATTCCAACGAGCAGTGCCGCTGCGGCAAGGTCGGATGCCTCGAAGCGGTGGCCGGCGGATGGGCCCTGGTGCGGGACGCAGAGCACGCCATCAAGGAAGGCGCCACCACTTCCCTTGCCGGCCGGGCAAAAGAGCGGGCACTGACGCTGGAGGACATCACGCTCGCGGCACAGGCCGGTGATTCGCTCGCCATCTCGCTTGTCCAGAAGTCCGCCCATGTAGCCGGCGAGACCATTTCAGCCCTGGTCAACATGTTCAACCCGGGAGTCATTGTCATCGGCGGTGCCATTGCCTCTGCGGGCGAGGTGTTCCTGGCCGAGGTACGCCAACGCGTGTATGAGCTGTCACTGCCCCTCGCCACCCGCGACCTCACCATCACGTTGTCCGTGAACGACGAGCGCGAACCGTTGCGCGGCGGAGCCGAGCTTGCACGCGAGCAGTTGTTCGATGTCACCTTCCCGCGCTGGTTTGCCGAAGGCCGGCCATCCCCCGAACGCACGGCAGTGCCGGCCTGAACTGGCATTCCCGTGCGGCGGCGCCGCTCACGCCACGTCGCGGGAAATGCCCGGCACCACGGCAGGACGTACAGCCAGCCGGGCCTCAACGTGGAACGGGAGTACCAGCGCCGACCCTGATGGGGCCTGGAGGTAAGGCACCATCAGGGTGAAATCGACGGCGACGGTGTGGACGCCGGCGGAGATTTCCTGTGGGACCGCCAGGACAAGCCTGTCCTGGATGAACCACCAGCCGGGCTCGGCCCGCAAGGCCTCGGAAGGCACGCGCCTGGCACCGAGCACCACCGAGACCAGGCCCGCCGCCACCGGCACTCCATCCATCTCCACAGCCAGGCCGGCCACACTGGAGAGCGGCATCGAACGGATCCACGGCAAACCGAGCCGGAGCTCGAAACCAGCGGGAACGGCGGTCAGCGCATCGTCACGCAAAGCGGTTTCCAATCCAACACCCTTCCTTTATCCTAAAACTGACATAAGTTTGTCAGTTAAGTGCATAAAAGGAAAGGGAGCCATGGCTAACGAAATTCCCGGCGGCTGGACCCTCTGCGCCAGCTCATTCAACTGGGCGCCCGACATCGTGGCCGCCCGGCGGACGGCCAGGGACATCGTTTCCGGCATCGCGGACTCGGTGCGGACGATGGAGCTCGAACCGGGGCTCGTATGGCGGTCCTTTCCCGCTCCGCAGGACGATGAGGTGGACGCCCTGCGGGAATCCCTGGCGGCGAAAGGGGCCCGCATCAGCATTGTCGGGGCGAGCCTGGACGACTTCACCTCCCCCGGCACCAGACGTTCCCAGAAGGAGCGGCTGGACTTCCTGATGCCCCAACTGCACGCTGCGCACCGGGTGGGAGCCCACGGAGTGCGCCTGCCGATCGGCCAGGCAGGGCCAGAACTGCTCACCCTGCTGCAACCGCTGCTGCACCGGCTGGACCTGGTGTTGTACGAGGAAATCCAGGGGCGGCAGGCTCCCGGGAGCCCCGGCGTCGAACCTGCACTGGAGGCGATCGCCGCGCTGGCGGATGACCACGTGCGGGTGCTCGTGGACATCAGCATGCTTATGCCCGCCCTTCCCCCCACCTACCTCGAGGAACTTCGCCAAGGCGGCATCCCCACGGACCTCCTGGCACGCCTGGAAGACGACTGGATGGATCCCGCCACCCTCGGCGCCGTCACGGCCCTGCTCCGGTCTGGACAGGTGCCGCCGCGGATCCACACCCTCTACATGAACCTGTTGATCCGTTTCGGCCGCAGCGAGGCAGCGGACCTGCAGGGCATCATGCCCCTGGTGGGGGCCTTCCACCTGAAGTTCTGGGACCTGCACGACGACGGCGGGCGGGTCTCGCAGCCGCTGCGGGACCTTGCCGGCCTGCTCAGCCGGAGCGCCTTCACCGGCACGCTGACCAGCGAGTGGGGCGGCCACGAGTGGCTGCAGGACGATCCCACGGAGATGACGCGGCAACACCTGGCCCTGGCGGAAGCGGCGCTCTCCACGGGTGGTTGGGCCCCGTAACCAAACACAACGGCCGGCCCGGAAGATTCCGGGCCGGCCGTTGTGTTGGCGTCGCTATTTGGTGCTGAAGGCGGCGTCGAAGGCCGCCGCGGATGGCTCGTAGCCGGAAAGCCTGCGGACGAACTCAAGCGCTTCGGGGGCGCCGTCCAGCCGGTCCATGCCTGCGTCCTCCCATTCCACGGAGAGCGGTCCGCGGTAGCCGATTGAATTAAGCATCCGGAACGCGTCCTCCCAGGGGACGTCCCCGTGGCCGGTGGAGATGAAATCCCAACCCCGGCGCGGGTCGGCCCACGGCAGGTGGGACGAGAGGCGGCCGTTGCGGCCGTTGGCCAGCCGCTTCTTCGTGTCCTTGCAGTGCACATGGTAGATGCGGTCCTGGAAGTCCCACAGGAATCCCACGGGATCAATGTCCTGCCAGACCATGTGGCTCGGGTCCCAGTTCAACCCGAAGGCCTCCCGGTGCCCGATCGCCTCCAAGGTGCGCCGGGTTGTCCAGTAGTCGTAGGCGATCTCGGACGGGTGCACCTCGTGGGCAAACCGGACGCCCACCTCGTCAAAGACGTCGAGGATCGGGTTCCACCGGTCGGCAAAGTCCTGGTAGCCGGCGTCGACCATCTTCTCCGTGGCGGGCGGGAACATGGCAACGTACTTCCAGATGGACGATCCCGTAAAGCCCGTTACCGTCTTCACGCCCAGCTTCGCGGCCAGCCGCGCGGTGTTCTTCAATTCCTCGGCGGCGCGCCGGCGGACGGCCTCCGGGTCGCCGTCGCCCCACACCACGTCCGGCAGGATGCCCCGGTGCCGTTCGTCGATCGGGTCATCGCACACTGCCTGGCCCTTGAGGTGGTTGGCAATGGTCCATACCTTCAGGCCGTTGCGTTCAAGGATGTCCAGCTTGCCCTGGACGTAGGCGTCGTCGTCCCAGCGCCACGGATCCAGGTGGTCGCCCCAGCAGGCGATCTCCAGGCCGTCGTAGCCCCACTCGCCGGCGAGGCGGGCCACTTCTTCGAAGGGCAGGTCGGCCCACTGGCCGGTGAACAAAGTGATCGGTCGTGCCACTGATGTCTCCTCCCTATGCTGCCGGGGCGGGGACGCCGGCGGCGACCCGTGTCCAGGCGGAATCATTGTCAGAACTGCGTTCAACCGCCTCCAGTACCTGCTGCACCTGAAGCCCGTCGGCGAAGGTCGGTTGCGGGTCGGTGCCGTTGGCGATGCCTTCCACCAGGTCCTTCACCTGGTGCGAGAACCCGTGCTCGTAGCCGAGCATGTGGCCGGCCGGCCACCATCCTGACAGGTACGGGTGCTCCGGCTCGGTGACCAGGATCTTCCGGAAGCCCTGGCGGTCCGGGGATGCGGTCCGGTCATAGAACTGGACGCTGTTGAGGTCTTCCAGGTCGAAGGCCAAGGCGCCCTTGTCCCCCGAAACCTCAATCTGCAGCGCGTTTTTCCGGCCGGTCGCGAACCGGGATGCCTCGAAGGAGGCTAACGCGCCGGATTCGAAGCGGCCGGCGAAAATGGCGAGGTCGTCCACGGTCACCTTGCCGTATCCCGCACCTGCGGTTCCGGACAGCCCCGCGCCCGATTCGAGCAGCGGCCGTTCCTTCACGATCGTCTCGATCACGCCTGAGACGCTGTCAAGGTTCAGTCCGGTGACGAACTGGGCGAGGTCGATTGCGTGGGCCCCGATGTCGCCCAGCGCCCCGGATCCGGCGTGTTCCTTCTGCAGGCGCCACGCGAGCGGCATGTCCGGGTCAACCAGCCAGTCCTGCCGATAGGACGCCCGGACCTGGCGGACCGTGCCCACCGCACCTTCGGCAATAAGCTTCCGCAGGAACGTGACGGCCGGGACGCGGCGGTAGGTGAAACCCACCATCGCACGGAGGCCGCGGGCGGCCGCCCTTTCCGCGGCTTCGGCCATTGCTTCGCCTTCGGCCACGGTGTTGGCGAGCGGCTTCTCGCACAGGACGTGCTTCCCGGCCTCCAGCGCAGCGATGGCGATCTCGGCGTGGGAGTCACCTGGGGTGACAATGTCGACGACGTCGATGTCTTCCCGCGCGATCACGTCGCGCCAGTCAGTGGCCGCCTCAGCCCACCCCCACTTCCGCGCAGCCTCACCCACCGCGTGGGCATTCCGGCCGGCAATGACCGCCATGACCGGTTCGGCGGGAAGATCGAACACCCGCGGCGCCGTGCGCCAGCCTTGGGAATGCGCAGCGCCCATGAACCCGTATCCGATCATGGCCACGCGCAGGGTGGTCATGCCAGCACGACCCTTCGGTCCACAGCCACCCGGTTCCCCACGTACCGCATGGGAGCGATCTGCATGTAGAGCAGGCGGAGGGTCAGGATGACCTCGACGTCGATTTCCTCGCCGGCGTCGGGAACACGGTCCAGCGGGATGATGATGTCCGGCTTGTCAGCCACGAACCACAGGGTGTCCCACTGCTCCGGGAGCTCCGCGATGGAGTACGACTGGCCCTGCAGCTCGAACCGGAGGGATTCCTTGGAGATTTCCACGCCGTTGACGGTTGCCGCGACGTCGTCCACGGCGGACAGCCAGAGGCTCCGGTACCACGGCAGTTGAACCGCCACGGCGATGCCCTCGGGGTGCCGGCGGACGTCGGCGTCCTGGAAAAGGGAGTTATGGGTTGCCATGATTAGTCCTTACTCAAAGGTCTCGACGAAAGTCTGGTGGGGTGCCGGCGGCTGCGGTTCCAGCGTCTGCCGGGCCGACGGATTGTAGGGGTGGTACTCGCTCGGGACCGGCTGGTCCGCGGGCGGCATGAAGACGGGCTTCCCGTCGTCACCGAAGTACATGAGGTCCAGGGCGAAGGCGTGCTGGTTCTTCTCGGCGAAGCTGATCCAGTTTTCCTCGAAGGGTGCCCGCAGCAACTCGTAGCAGCGGAACTTCCAGATCTTCCATTCGCCGTCCTGGCGCAGGAAGTCCACCGCGTATTTGCACCAGACCCAGTGGGCCCAGACTTTCTTGCCCTGGACTTCGCCCGGCGAGTACATGTAGTCCGGGCTGCCCTTGGCCACCTCGGGGTCCGTCAGGCCTGACTCGTTGCCGGCCATGATCCAGACGCCCTTGGCGGTCTTGCCGTCGGCCGCCACTTCGATGACCGGAGTGGTGGTGTAGTGCAGGATCAGCTTGCCTTCGGGGCGGGGCCGGCCCTGGTGGTAGCGGATCACGCTGTCGTAGTCCGTGTACTGGCCGGCGTTGGTGTAGCGGGCCCGGATGCCCGGCGTTCCCGGCTTCACCCACAGGGGGATGATCTGCTCATCCTCGAACGCATTGTGCAGGTACATGTAGCGGTTGAACAGGTTCTCGATGTCGCCCCGGTCGTTGGCTCGGCGCGCCAACCGGAGCGCTTCGCCAAGCTCGGAGCGGAGCCGTTCCACCTCGGCAGTGAGGTCGGTGTCGATCGCAGGCATTGACTTCTCCTTAGGCGGGAACTACTGATTCTTCGATGGCATTGCGCATGAGGGCGTGCTGCTTCTTGACGAGCTCGATGGGGTCGGATTCGCCGAGGTCGGCAAAGGCGTGGCCCTCCCACTCGCTGGACAGGAAGCCCTGGTAGCCGCCCTTGACGAACTGGCGCACAATCCGCGGAATATCCATGGCGGGCTCGTTGCCGTTCTCGTCAATGTCATAGAACTTGGCGTGGACGTGGAACATCTGCGGCATGATGTCCAGCCATTCCTCCGGTGGAACCAGGCCGTGCATGTTGAAGGCCAGCCGGGTGAAGGGACCAAGCTGCGCCGGATCGAAGTTGTTCTCCCGCAGGTAGTCCTCAAATTCCTGGTTGCGTTCCTGCATGGGCAGGGGCTTGCGCCAGATGTCCTGCATGACGGCGAAGTGTTCCTGCGGCAGGCCCATCTGGGTCAACGTGCGGAACAGGGTGGGAGAGAGGCTGTGCATGGTGGAGCTGAAGTCCGCGGTGAAGCCCAGCCGGTCGCTGTCCAGCTCGGCGTACATCTCCCGGATCTGCAGGATCTTCGGATCGTTGGGGCCCTGGGGGGCGTGGATCTCGTAGCCCAGCTTCTGGTCGTACTTTTCGGCCAGGGGAAGAAGCCGCCGCAGCAGTTCCTTGCCGGCGGACCGGATCACGATCTTGTTGAAGCCGAGCGTGTTGGCGGTCTTGAGCTGCCTGGCGAAGAAGTCGAATTCCTCGTCCGGCGTCATGTCGCGATCCTTGCGCCGGCCCATGTCCAGGTTCGTGCCGACGGCGCTCGGGGTAAGGCCGTAGCGGTCCATGCTGTCCCGCCACAGTTTCACGAAGTCGTCATCCACGTCGGGATAGGTGCGCAGCATTTGCGCGATGTTGAATTCGACGCCGGGACCCAGGCCTTCGTCGGCGACGGCCTTGATCAGGGTCTCGGGGGTGTACAGCCCGGCCGCGAATTCGGAGGTGAGTGAATAGAGGGTGATGCCAAGCTCGATGCCGGAGCCTGCGATTCCTTCTGACATTTTCTGTGATCCCTTCGGTGTCAGCCGCGGACGGGCTGGGCGAGGTGGCTGTTGAGGATGCGGCGCGCTTCGGCGGCGTCGGTGATCATGGCCGAGCCGGCGTCGGCAGCGGCGGAGCGCTGGACGGCCTGCTCGCCGCGGATGATGTCGAACGGGTCCTGCCAGTTGTTCCAGTGCCAGCCTTCGTATTCGCTGGAGATCGCACCGGAATAGCCGTTCTCCACCAGTTGGCGGACCAGGCCGCGCACCGGCACGGACGGCTCTTCGCCGTTCTCGTCGATGCCGAAGAACTTTCCGTGGACGTGCCGGACCCACGGCATGATTTCCAGCCAGGTGTCCAGTGGTGCGGGGCCGAAAAGGCCGGTTCCGTTGATGGCGAAGTCGATGCCCAGGTCCGGGCGGCCGTTGCGGGCGGCCAGGCCGATGAAGGCGCCGAACCGCTCGCCGTGGACCTTCTGGGTGTTGGGCGGTCCTTCCGCGTAGAAACCGTTCCACAAGTCCACTACCTGGCGGAGCAGGTCCTCGGACGCTCCGCGGCGGCGGTAGGCTTCCAACAGCGAAGGAGCGAAGCCGGTGACGGTGGCGCCCCAGTCTGCGGTGAACCCCAGGAGCGGGGAATCGAGCTTTTCGTAGCGGTCGCGCAGCGCAAGGACGCGTTCGTGTGCCCCGTGCTGGTCGGCGTGGACTTCCAGCGCCAGCGTGACGCCGTACTTTTCTGCGACGGGCAAGAGGCTTTCCATGGCGTCGGGCGTCAGCGAGATTTGCACGCGGGCGATCGGGAAGCCGAGCCGGGCGGCCACTTCGATCTGCTTGCGCATGTATTCGACCAGTTCATCGTGGTTCATGAGCCGGTCGCGGCGGATGCCGGTGTCTACGTTGACGGCGAGGGAGGTGGGCACCAGGTCCACCTCGGCCACCAGGTCCCGGAACTGGCCCACGAAGTTGTCATCAACCTGGTCGGGGAAGCCGCGCAGGCTGGAGAAGCCGATGATTTCGAGCCCGGGCCCAAAGCCCTCGGCCGCCACTTTGCGGATCAGGCCGTCGAGATCGTATTGGCGGCCGTGGAAGGCGCGGGTGAAGCTGTAGAGGGTGACGCCCTGGATGGGCGTGCCAAGGCTGGTCATCGTTGTGCCACCTTCATGGTCTTGGTGTCGTGCTCTTCGATGTGCAGCACGCCGTGGTCGGTGATGATGTACGGAATGTAGAGCTTCAGGTCCACCCGCACCTCGTGCCCTGCCTTGGAAGGATCGACGGGAAGGTCCCCGGAAAGGACGGCGGAGTCCAAGGGGAACCACCATTCGCCGGTCTGGTCCACGAGCTCCCCGAAGCTGAACGTGCGGTTGTTCATGGTCCAGCGCAGCGATTCCTCCGGTGCGGCAACACCGTCAATGGTGAGGGCGGCCCCGGCGATGCATGATCCCGGGAGGGCGCGGTACCAGGGAATGCGGACCTCGACGGCGGCGCGGCCGTCCTGGCTGGTAAGTGTTCCTTGCTCGATTATGCGGTCGGCGATCATCGAGACCTCCTTGTCTGCGGCATGCCTTGCCGGCATCGGAATAGCGGCAACGTGCGCTTATTCATTATTTAGTCATTCTATTGTCTGAATCAGACATAAGTAAAGCGTCGGCGAGTTCCGCCGCGATTTTCGCTGCGCCGCGGACCGCGAGCGCCACCGATGTCAGGGTGGGGTTGCACGCCGTGGCGGTGGGAATCACGCCGTTGCCGGCCACGAAGAGGCCAGGGACCTGCCAGACCTCACTGTCCGGGGAACACACGCTTCCGCCGTCGTCCTCCTGCCCCATCCGCGTGGTGCCCTGGTAGTGCAGCGAGGCACCCGGCGGGAGGACGAACGGCCGCTCGTCGATCGGTTCTCCCACGGCCCTGCCGAGCCGCACAATCTCCTCCTTGGCCCGCTCGAGCACCTCCCGGTCCTTGTCGGTCAGGCTGTAGTGGATGCGCAGGGCAGGCATCCCATAGCTGTCCACGGCGGCGTCGTCGAAGGCGACCCTGTCGTCCCGTTGGAGGTCCTTGGCGCAGAACAGCCCCAGCCCCACGATCGATCCGGGAACGACCGGGTCGTCGTCGGCAAGGGGGATGGGTGAAGCATCCAACTGCATGATCTGGCCATGGAACGGCATCTCATCCGTGTACGGCACCCACGTCACCCCGCTCTGCTCACTGAGGGCTCCGTCCGCGCTGGACCGCCCCTCCTCGGCACCGACGCCGCGCAGCCGGGTGGCGAACACCACCTGGGCCTGGTCATTGAGGTAACGGCCCAAGGCCTCCGGCCGGATCCCGGAAGCCCACAACAGTTGGGGGGTGCGCAGCGCGTCACCGCCCACCACCACATAGCGCGCGGCAATCCGGTGCGTGCCGCCACCGCGGCGGTCTCCCACCTCCACCCCGGCGGCACGGCCGCCCTCAACCAGGACCCGCCGGACCAGGGACTCGTCGAACAGGTCGAACCGCTGGTTATCCCGGGTGGCAGGACCCATCACGACGTCGGATCCGGACCATACGAGGCGGCCGTCACCTCGCCGGTGCACGGCGAGGGGCATGGGCTGGACGCGGAAGGCCGGGCTGCGGCCGTCGTCGACGGCGGCCGCGAGCCGATCGTGGACGAGGCCGGAGAACGGTGCCGCTTCAAAGGCAGAAGTGGTGACGCCGAGGAGGCGGTCGGCTTCGTCCAGCAGCTGGTCCAAGTCCGGCAGGAACCCGATGCGTTCCTTTCCGCCGGGGCGCGGGCAGGCGGCGGTCCAGTGGGCGGCCATGCCGCCCACGTTGCTGGACATTGCAGCGACGGGCATGCCGTCCTCGCCCGGGAAGGCGTAGCCGTCCTGCAACAGGTAGGTTCCGGGACGGGCGCGCCGTTCGCCGCTCTTCACGGCGCCGGGCGAGTTGACCGTCTCAGCCCCGGGGCCGGGGCCTTCCGAAGCCCGTTGGGCGGCGGCACGCCGGGCCTCGTCCTCGATGTTCTTGACGTGGGCGCCCGGCGGAGAACTGACTGTTGGTCCCACCTCGAACATGGCGATGCTGGCGCCAGGGGCCCGCTCACTGAGGATGCGGGCGTACGCGGATGCGGTGGGCCCGCTGCCGACGATGGCTACATCGACAGAGGCGGGGTAGCGGCTGGTGCTCACCGTCCTGCCGCCAGTTCCTGGATGCGCCGGACAGACTTGGCGGACTCAATCGTGGGGTAGTACTCAAGCCCGATGGGGCCGGCGTAGCCGCTGTCCTGCAGGTCGGTGAGCCTGGCGGCCCAGTCGATGGAACCCGACCCCGGTTCGCCGCGGCCCGGTGCGTCGGCAATCTGGACGTACTTGACCAGCCGGCCCGCGTTGGCGAGCTCGGCCACCACGTCCTCTCCCTCCACTGTTGAGTGGTAGAGGTCGTAAAGGACGCCGAAGTTCGGTGAGTCCACTCCCCTGGCGACGTATACGGCTTCGGAGGTCCGGTCCAGCAACGCCCCGGGGTGGTCCACCCGGATGTTGACCGGCTCCAGAACCAGGGTGATCCCGGAGCCTTCGATGTGGGCAATGCCCTTGGTGAAGATCTCAATGAGCTCATCGAGCTGGTCCTGCCGTTTGCGGCCGCCGAAGCCGGTGCCACTGCCCACCACGATCCTAGGGCAGCCAAGCTGGCGTGCCACCTCGACGCCGGCATCCAGCCCCGTGTAGAAGGGGGCGTGGTCCTTGGGCGGGATCATGAACTGCATCCGGGGCTCGGCGAGCTGGGCGGTGAGCTGGACGCCGGTTTCCTGCAGCGCCTCCTTGAGGGCGGGAATGTCCTTTCCGGTGGGACCCCACATTTCCACGGCATCGAAGCCTGCCGCGGCGGCCGCGCGTACGCGGTCTGCGGCGCTGTCGCCTGCTTCGGAGAACAAAAGGTCGATATTGGGTGCGAGCTGGAACATGCTGGTCTCCTGGAATTCTCGGAAATGTGTTGGCTAAAACATGGGGTGGTCGTGGACCGGGTGGTCCGGGACGGGCTGGAGCACGTCCCAGTGCTCCACGATGCGCCCGGCTTCGAAGCGGTAGATATCGGCGACGGCGGCGTCGGGACGCCCGGGTCCTGACGCCCGGACGTGCACCATGGCCAGGTCTCCGTCAACGAGGATCCGCTGGACCTCGAAGCGCGAGTCCGGTGAGCCGTCGAACTTCGGCGTGAGCATTCCGATGGCGGCCTCCGGGCCGTCCGGGATGGTGGGATTGTGTTGCTTGTACTCATCGGCAACAAGGAACTCGAACGCTTCCCGCACCCTTTTTTGGGTGTAGAAGATCTCCACGAAGCGTTCAAACGCCTCGCGGTTGCCGGCCATGCGGGTCAGCCTTTGAGTCCGCCGGAGAAGCCCTGGATGAAGCGCTTTTGCGCGAACAGGAACAACGCCAGGATGGGAATCATGGACACGATGACGATCGCGAAGATGGAATTCCACTTCGAGACCAGCGAGCCGATGAAGTAGTACATGGCTACCGGGAGCGTCTGGTTGGCGGATCCGCCGAGGAAGATCAGTGAGGTGAAGAAATCGTTCCACACGATCAGTCCGGCGAAGATGGTGACCGTTCCGGTGGCCGGGGCCATCATGGGAAACACCACCTTGGAGAAGACCTGGGTCTTGCTGGCGCCGTCGATCGTGGCGGCTTCCTCGTAGTCTGTTCCGAGGCTCCGGAAGAAGTTGGAGTACAGGAAGATCGAGAGCGGCAGCAGCATCCCGGTGTACAGGACGATCAGGCCCCAGGCTGATCCGGTGAGCCCCAGGCCACGGGCGCCCATGTACAGCGGCACCGCGCCGAGCTGGCCCGGAAGGATGATGGCCACCAGGAAGAGGTAGTACGCCGCCTTGCTCCACCTGCGGGTGCTGCGGGAAATAACGTAGCCGGTGATGGACCCCAGTGCGATCAACCCGAGGATGCTCCCGGTGGTGATGATGACGCTGTTGACCAGGCCGGCCATAACGTTGGAATTGCCCGTTGCCGTGAGGACTTTCACGAAGTTGCCAAAGTCCGGATTGGCGGGAAGTGCCAGGGCGGAGGTGGTGTACATTTCGCTGTCCGGCTTCAGCGCCGTGGTCACCAGGAAGTAGAACGGGGCGAGGAAGACCAGGGCCAGGGCCCACAGTCCGATTTCGCGGATCAGGGTGAATTTCGTGTAGCGGAACATGGGTCAGTCCTCAGGATTCGATCGCGTCAGCCGCTGCTGGATCACGGCGAAGATCAGGATGATGAAGGCGAGCACCAGGGCCAGGGCAGCACCGCCGCCGAAGTTGCCCAGCGCGAATGCCTGCTTGTACACCTGGGTGGCAAGCGTTTCCGTGGCCCCTGCAGGGCCGCCGCCCGTGAGCGCCATGATGGGGTCGAAGACCCGGAGGCCCTGGACAATGCCCAGCGTGGTGGCGATCGCGACGGCGGGACGGATCGCCGGCAGGGTGACGTTCCGGAAGCGCTGCCACTGGTTGGCGCCGTCGATTGCCGCGGCTTCTTCGACCTCCACCGCAACACCGGTGAGTCCGGCCATGAAGATCACCATGGCGAACCCGGTGGAGGACCACACGAGGACCACCAGGACTGTCCAGATGGCCCACTGCGGGTCGGCGAGCCAGGGTTTTGCCAGTTCACCGAGGCCCGCCGCCTTCAGCAGGACGTTGATGGGACCGTTGAAATCGAAGATGTACTTCCAGATGTAGGCGGTGGCGAGGGGGCTGAGGACCACCGGCATGAAGAAAAGCGTGCGGAGGATGTAGCGCGTCTTCACGACGCGGTTGAGTCCCAGCGCAATGATCAATCCGGCGATGTTGCCCAGCAGTACCGATCCGAACGCGAGAAACAGCGTGTTGGAGAGGGCACCAACTTTGGTGGGGTCCTTGAAGATTGCCTCGAAGTTGTTCAACCCGGTGATCTTGAAGGACCCGATTCCCGTCCAGTTGGTAAAGGCGAAGAACCCGCCGATCCCGGTTGCCACGTAGTGGATGGCGATGACGAGGGCGATCCCGGGGAGCGCCCACCACCAGTGCCCAAATTCCAGGGAGCGGGACCGGGGACGGGCAGGCCTGCCCGTCCCCGGGGCACGCTTGCCTCGCCGGGGTGCTTCTGCTGCTTCGCTCTTGGGTTGCATCGTCGCAGTCATGATAATTCCTTGCTTGTCCCGTTGAGTCGCTGGAACGGTAGTGGAGTGGAAGACTTACTGTCCCCAAGCGGCATCCATGGCCTGCAGGACCTGGTCAGTGGTCTTCTGCCCGGTGATCAACCCCTGGACGCCGGTGGCCAGGGCGTCGTAGACCGACGAGTTGGGCCACTGGCTGTTGGGCAGGGGCCCGTACTTTCCGCCCTTGATCAGGTCGGCCACGTTCTTGTAGGCACTGCCGTTGAAGTCATAGCTGTCCAGTCCGCTGACGGGAAGGGCGCCGTCAATCTCGGCAAAGGCCTTGGTCTGTTCCGGCTCAGCCGCCCAGTCAAGGAATGCTTTGGCAGCGTCCTTGTTCTTGGAGGCGGCGTTGATGGAGAACGCGTAGTTGGCGCTGGCGAACGTGTAGGCCTTGTCCGAGGCCTGCTCGGCCGGGAGGGCACGCACATCGAATTCAGAACCGGCGGCAGCGGTCTTCAGCTGCTTCCAGCTTGGGGCAGGGATGAAGCCGGCAACGGATGTTCCGCTGGCAAGGCCTTGGGTGATGGCATCAAATCCTGCGCCGGCCGCACCTTGCTGGAAGCATCCCGCATCGTTGAGCTTCTTCACGGCGTCGAGGGCAGACTTCCACCCGGCCGAGCCGGCAAACGTTACTTGGTTTGCGGTCCGCTTGGCATTCCAGCCAGGATCGCCTGCGTAGACCCGGCTGGCAGCAAGGGACATGGCCATCAGCCCGGTGTTGGGGGCAGCCGCCCCGGCAAGGGCGAAGAGGGACTTGCCGGAAGACTGAAGGTTCTTGCACTGCTTCTCCAAGGCGGCGAAGTCTGCGGGGAAGTCGGTGATGCCGGAGGCTTTGGCGGCCGTTTCGTTGGCCACCAGGCCTACGACAGTGATCTCCATGGCCTGCCCGTAAACCTTGCTGTCCGCACCGAAGAGGGCGTCGCTGCCCGACGGAACCAGTTTCTTGGCGGCATCGTCGAGCGGCTCCAGGAAGCCTGCCTGCGCGAGGGGCAGGATGCTGCGGCCCTGGCCGGAACCGGGAGTCGTGACCACGACATCCGAGGCGTTGCCAGCCTGGAGTTGGGTCCGCAGGGTCTGGTCGTAGGAATCATTGGGCTGCGGGTTGAACGTGATCTTCACGTTCGAGTGGGACTTCATGTAGTCCTCCGCCAGCGTCTGGAAGGGGCTCTCGATGTTGTTGGAGGTGGCAAAGGAGAGGGAAAATTCCTGGGAGCCACCGGAAGAAGAGGTGCTGCTGGCGGAGGTGGAGCAGCCAGAGAGGGCGAGGGCCGCAATGGTGGGAACGGCGAGGGCGCCGACCACCTTCAATCCCGCGGAGCGACGGTGCTGTGTCATGTCCAGCCTTTCAGACTTCGTTGTCGAGGAATCCGGGGTCGTGACCCCGGTCACTCACAAGTATGCGGGAGATGTGTAGAAAAAGCACATAAGTATTGCAGATGACAGACATAAGTTTCACGAAGGTTCGCAGAAGGATTGCATCAAGAGCCGTGATAGCAGTGCATGGCGGCCCCGGTCCACAACCGGGGCCGCCATGAGCGGATGTACGGCCCGTTCATGGAGGCCGCAGGCATCGGGGCGGCTGGTTAGCTGCCGGGTCCGAGGTGAACGGTGACGACAGTCCCTGACTCGATGGCGGGCCCGAGGTCAAGTCGTCCGCCGGCCGCGGCGGCAATCCGGGCGCAGGTTGCCAGGCCCAGGCCGGATCCGGGCGGGTCCCCCTGGCGGTCAAGGCGCACCAGCGGATCGAGCACGCGTTCGCGGTCGCCGGAGGCGATGCCCTTGCCGTTATCGATCACGCGCAGGACCGCACCGTCTTCGCCGCGGTGACCGGTGATGTGGATGACCGGCGGGACGCCGGGCCGGCGGTAGGCGAGGGCGTTGTGGATGAGGTTCTGCAGGAGCACCCGGGTTTGGATCGGGTCAGCGGTAAATACCAGCTCCCCCGAGACCACGGACGCCCCCGACTCCTCCACGGCGGTGGCCAGGTCCGCGATGACTTCCCCCACCAGGTCCGCGAGGGAAACCGCGGCCGGCTGCAGGTCGCCGCCAATGGTGGCGAAAGCCAGGACGTCCTCCACCATCGCCAACATGCGCCGCCCGGTCCTGCCCACAATGCCCAGGTACTCCGGAAGCCGGGCATCGTCCCCTGCTTCTGCATCCATTTCGCCCAGTTCCACGAATCCGAGGATCGAGGTCAGCGGGTTGCGGAGGTCGTGGCTGATCCTGCCGGCAAACTCCGCCAGGAGGGTGTTGCTCCGCTCGGCCTCGGCCAGCGCATCAGCAAGGCGCCGCGCGCGGTGTTCCAGCTGCAGGACATCGACGATTTGGGCTGCGAGGATTTCAAGGCCACGGAGTTGTTCGCCGCTGAGCCGGCCGGTTTCCCGGGCGCCGGCACATAGGGTGCCGAGGACGAACCCGTCGTCGGTCACCAGCGGAATGGAAGCGTAGAACCTGACACTGCTGCGCCGGCCGTCCACGTAGGGATTGTCTCGGTACCGGGGATCCAGGGAAGCGTCCTCGAGGACGGTTGGTTCACCGCTGAGGAACCCGACCGCGCACATCGAGTCTTCCCTGGTGCACATGTACGGTTCCATACCCGCCGTGGCTGCCTGGTATTGGAGGTCTTCGGTAATGATGTTGATGGCCGTCACCGGCTGGCCACAAACCGTCCGCGCCAGTTCAACAAGATTCTGCAACCGTTCCGACGCGGCCGGAACGTCGACATATCCGTCCGGACCAGGAATTGGCAGTCCGGTTCCGGCGAGGACTGCGTCGCGGACCATCTCGTTCACCGTCGTGGCCTGCGCACCTTGTCATCAGGGCACTGGAAGCACCGGCCATCCGCACACGCGGTGGCCAAGCCTTCCATGCCGGGATCGTCCACCGGTCCAGCATCCCATACAGGCGCCTCCGCGCGGGGAGAACACAGGAGGGCCGGCTCACATCGATGAGCCGGCCCTCTTTGCCTTCCCCGGCGCCGCGGCGCCATGGGGGCATACCAATCAGCCCGGGACGTTCCGGGGATCGTTGCCGTAGCTGTACTTCTCCCCGATCTGGCCATCCTGGTTCTTGATGACGTGTTCCACCTTGTCCGCTTTCGCGGCGTCGCGGCCGGCGGCTACTGCCTCTTCCTTGGTTCCGTAATCGGCACCAAAAGCACGATCAGCGCCCTCGCGCTTATTCTTCCACTGGCCGTCTTCGTAGTACGTCTCGATATCACCCTGAGCCATTGCACACTCCCTCTGCCGTTCGGTTCCAAGACACCTGCTGCGCAAGCGCGGATAGCGAAAAGCCCCGCAGCACACGTGGTAAAGCGGGGCCTTCCTGGCAACCACTCCGCCTATTGGGGGGCGGCGGAGAAGCTGACACCAAACTAATAGAAAGCATGCTTAGTTTTCAAGCCGGGACCGAGTGCATGCTCTTCCGAATCAGGTCATGCTGCCTGCGCACCAGCAGCAAGGGGTCCACCTCTCCCAGTTCAGCGAAGGCATGGCCTTCCCATTCACTCGACCAGTAGCCGCGGTAGCCGCCCTCGACGAAGACGCGCACCAGCTCCGGATAGTCGATTGCGGGCTCGTTCCCGTCGTCGTCGATGTCGTAGAACTTGGCGTGGACGTGGAGAATTTGGGGCATGATGTCCGCCCATTCCCGCGGACTGACATGGCCGTGCATATTGAAGGCGAGATGGGCGAAGGAGCCAAGCCGGGCGGGATCGAAGGCGCGGCCTTTGAGGTAGCCGATGAAGTCCTCCTGGCGGGCCCGCATCGGCGCATCGGTGGCCCAGATGGCCTGCAGCCGCTCCACTGCTTCGTCGTCAAGGCCGGCACGGCGGACGGCCCGGAGGAGCGTGGGCGACATACTGTGCATGGTCGAGGAAAAGTCGGCGACAAATCCCAGCATCGGTGAATCGAACTCCGAATACACGTCACGGACCTTCATGATTTCCGGCGAGTTCGGCCCCAGTGGGGCATGGATCTCGTAAGCGAGCTGGAGTTCCAATTTCTCGGCCAAGGGCAGGAGCCGGCGCAGCAGGTCCGGTTTGGCGCTTTGGATCCGGACCAGCGGGAAGCCAAGTTTTTTGGCTCCGTTGAAGAGAGTCTCCGTGAACTCGTACTCCTCATCCGGGGTCATGTCACGGTCGCGCCGCCGTCCCATGTCCAGGTTGGCCCCAAGGGAGCTGGCGGTGAAGCCGTGCTTGTCGAAGGCAGCGTGCCACGACCGGGCGAAATCATCCGTGACGCGCGGATACGAGGGCAACACCTGGGATGCCACAATTTCGATGCCGGGGCCGATTCCCAGCTCTGCGACGCGGTTGAGCAGGCCGTCGAAGTCGTACCAGCCGGCCCTGAACTCGGCGCTTGCCGAATAAAGTGTCAGGCCAAGCGAGAACGGATCCCCGCCAGCCGTAGGCGCCGGCGGCGTGTCCGCCGTTGCCAGGGCAGGCGCAGGCGCAGGCCTGTCCGTAACAGTCATTTCCAGCGTTTGGTTCACAAAGTTGGGGACATACATGCCCGGACCACCATCCCGGCCCGGAGCAATCTGCATGTACGGCAGGCGCAGCTCACCGACGAGCTGGACCGTGTGCCGGCTGCCAAGGGTAGCCGCATTGGCCCTTTTGGCGATCAGGAGGGGGTGGTCCTGGAGGTACCAGAGGGTTTCGCTTTGGGCGGGCAGGTCCGGGAGTGCGTAGCGGATGCCACCCAGTTCCAGGGACAGGTCCCTGCAGGGGATTTCCTCGCCGTCGATGGTGAGCCTGAGGCTGGTGACCGAGGAGAGCCAGAGGCTCCGGTACCACGGGAGGGTCAGGGAAAGGGCAAGGCCCTCCGGGTGGGCCCGGAGGCTGGATTCGTCAAGGAGTCCGTTTGGCATGGGCATCTCTTTACTGGGAGCAGGAATGGGTCAGTCGAGGTCGGAGGTGATGCGCCGGATCAGGGCGTGCTGGCGCCTCACCTGTTCGATGGCCCGCCACGGGGTCCGGTCGCCTTCGTACTCGCTGGAGAGGAAGCCGGTGTAGCCGGAGTCCTTGAGGGCCTGGAGCACCGGGCGCCACGGAATCTGCTGGTCTTCCAACTGTTCGTTGATCTCATGGAATTTTGCCTGGATGAAAACCACGTACGGTGCTACGTCCTTCAGGTCTGCCGGGTCCACGCCGATGCCGTCCAGGAACGCGGGGCGGGTCTCCCGGGTCTCCCCTTCACGCAGCGGGATGGGGCGGTCCTGGAAGATCCCGGTATCGATGAGCAGGCCGAAATTCTTCGTGCCGGTGCGCTCGATCAAGCCAATGTAGTCATCCACCACGGGGTGCCTGATGGGTGTTGGGGAGTGGATCTCGGGGCAGATGACCACGCTTAGCTCATGCGCGAGGTCCAGCGAGCGCTCCACGGATTCGGTCCAGATGGGGTCCGGTACAAGGTCGCTGGAGACAACGCCGATCTTGGGCCGGACGAAGCTGAAGCCCAGCCTGCCGGCGAGTTTCAGGTCCCGCTGGAGCGCTTCCGCCCCTTCCGCGGCGGTCATGGACCGGCCCGGGTGCAGCCGGGTGTCGATCCACGACCCGTAGTTGGTGGGTTCGAGGGAGTACTTTTCCAGCAGGTTGAACCAGGTGTCGATCCAGGCCGGCGAGGGTTCCGGATATCCCGGGATATGCGCCTCGCCGAGGATCTCCACCCCGGTGGCGCCGACGTCGGCCACGTGGGCCAGCGCGGTTTCCAGGTCCAGGACCGTTCCGTAGTCGCCCATATAGCTGTAAAGGGAGACGCCGTAGCGGAACTTACCCTCGCCGCCTTCGGGGGCCAGCGTGACCTTTCGGCTGACCCGGTGGATGGTGGGCTGGTGCTCCACCGGAATGTAGGACATCCGGAGGCGCAGTTCAACCGTAAGATCGTGCACTCCCTGCGGAAGGCCGCCGTCGAACGGCACGGTGACCACCGCCGCTTCCTCCAGCGGCCATCGGACGCCGTCGCTGTCCTATAGCTGCTGCAGGGTGAACGTGCGGCCACCGAAACTCCACAACGGGACGTTCGGTTCCACGTCCACCAGGCCGCCGACACGCACGGCGATGCCGTCGATAAGGGACGCGGCCATGCCCCGGTAGGAGGGCATCCGGAGGCGGAACTGGAAGCCCGTGACGCGGCCGCCTTCGGTGACATTACGGAAGCCGGCCGACTGGATGAGGTCTCTCTCGAGAAGCATCGTTGCTCACTCTCTCTAGGTTCCCATCGAGCATACCAGCATTATGTCGTTTTTCTACTAAAGTATGTAGACTTCCATCCTAACTTCTCTTACTTCAAGAATTGAGGCGTTGATGCCATGACCGAGATGTTGAATGCCCTCATCCTGTCCGGGCACATGACCCGGGAGCACGACAACGAGGTCCGCAGCTTCCGCCAGCACAACCAGTGGCTCACCACCGTCCTCGAGGACACCGGCCGGTTCCGGGTCAGGGTGGTGGAGGACCCGCGGGGGCTGGGGCCGAATGTCATCGACAAGTACGACGTTGTCGTGGTGGTATTCGAGGGCCGCGACGGCTACCACGACAAGGCGGTGGGATTCGGCCCGGAGACCGACGCCGCGTTGCTGAAATTCGTGCACCAGGACGGCAAGGGCATCGTTTGGTTCCACGGCTCTGCCGTGCAGGAGGACGACTGGGGCTACCCAGAGGAGTACAACATCATGCGTGGTGCGAAGCTCAGCGTGCCCACCGGACTCCGCCCGCGCCCGTGGGGGGAAGCCCTGCTGCAGACCACCGAGCCCCGCCACCCCATCACCGAAGGCATCAGCGGGACCTGGACGGTGACCGGCGACGACATCCTGACCGGCGTCCAACTCTATGAAGGAGCAGAAGTGCTTCTCTCAGTCTTCGACGACCTGGAATCCTACGAGCAGGCACCCATGTGGCCGATGTCCCACTATCCCGTGGCCATCCCGCCGGAAGGACCAAGCGGCCTTTCGGGCATTAATACGCAGCAGCCGCTGGCCTGGATCAACAACTACGGCGAGGGCCGCAGCTTCACCATCACCATCGGGCACGATATCGACACTTTCCGGCGGATTGAGTTCATCCGGATGTTCCCCCGCGGCGTTGAGTGGGCCGCGGCGGGGAAAGTCACCCTGGAAGGGCCGGACCGGCGCGGTGAGCGCCGCTTCCTGCCGTGGCCGTACTACAACCACGAGGGGTAGCGGCTACCCGCCCACTGCGTTCAGCTCGGTCCGGGTCGGCGGGTTGGCGCCGGGGCGCGACACCGTGACGGCCGCCGCACGGGCAGCGTGCGTCAGGAGTTCGGCCAGCCCTTCGGCGGGCAGGTCGCGCAGTTCCTCGCGGTTCTGCGCGCCGTCCAGCTCCCGGTCAACCAAGCCGGAGAGGAGCGCGGCCATGAACGAGTCACCGGCGCCCACGGTGTCCGCCACCTCCACCTTGGGCGCGGGCACTGACGCTTCGCCGGCCCGGCAGATACCCCAGGGCCCGTCCGCGCCGCGGGTCACCACCACCAGGGCCGGGCCCTCCTCCCCGCCAAGCGCCAGCCATGCGCGCGCCGAGTCCAGCACATCCCGGCCGGGGTAGAGCCAGGCAAGGTCCTCGTCGGAGGCTTTCACCACGTCAGAGAGTGCCACGAACTTCTCCGTCTGCCGGCGGGCGTAGTCCACATCGGCAATGATGCTGGGGCGGCAGTTCGGGTCGAAGCTGATGGTGGCGGACGGGTGGGCATGCTCGACGGCGGCCAGCACCTCGGCGGCGCCGGGCGCCAGCATGGTGGCGATGGAGCCGGTGTGCAGCAGCGTGGTGCCCTGCAGCATGAAGCCGAGCCGGCCTGCGATGCCGGGCAGCTCCCAGGCGAGGTCGAACGTGTAGGTGGCGGCGCCGTCGTCGTCAATCAACGCGGTGGCAACGCTGGTAGGCAACTCATCCGGAGGCAGCGGCAGCAGCACGGAACTGGCGCGAAGGTGCGCGGCAACAGAGTCGCCGTAGGCGTCCCGGCCATAGCGGCCGATGAACTGCACCGGATGGTCCAGCCGGGCCAGGCCGACCGCAACGTTGAGGGGGCTGCCGCCCACGTGCGCCTCGATTCCCGAGGCACGCTGGACGACGTCGACAAGGCCTTCGCCAATAACTGTGAGCATGGTCATACTCTGCCAGAAAGCGGCCGGGTCAGCAGTTCATGTCAGCGCAGCAGCTGGGCCGTCAGTTCGCGGCACACCGCATGCGCCGGTGACTCGGGGTTGATCAGGTCGAAGTGGTCACCGGGGACCATGACCAGTTGCGCAGGCACGCCCCCGGCCCCGCTCGCGTCGACGTACAGCGCAGACATGGCCAGCGGCACGTCGTCGTCCGCCTCCGCATGCACCGCGTAGACCGGGACATCCAGCGGCAGCGCGGCCATGGGGTCCGCGGTGCCGTACCGTTCGGGAAATTTCGACGACGGTCCGCCAAGCAGGTTGGCCACCGCACCGTTGCTGAGATTGAGACGCTCGGCCTCAGCCACGTTCAGGACGCCCGATTGGCTGACCACCCCGGCGAGGCGGACGCCGCCGGTGTCCGCGGGCTCCGCGCCCGGCCCCAGCCCGGCCAGGCGCCCACGGCCCGCGGCCCAGACGGCAAGATGGCCGCCGGCAGAATGGCCCAGGGCCACCACTTTGCCGAGGTCAAGGGAGTACTCGCCAGCCAGTTCGGCGAGTTTGTCGATCCCGGCCAGGACGTCCTGGAAGGTGGTGGGCCAGCCCCCGCCATTACCCACGCGGCGGTACTCCAGGTTCCAGGCGGCCATCCCATGTTCGGCGAGATCCCTGGCAAGCGGCTCCCCCAGCTCAGCCCCGTACATTGAGCGCCAGTAGCCGCCATGGATCACCACCACCACCCCCCGGCGCTGCCCGCCAGCGGGAGGATCGGGCAGGAAGAGCTCGCCCCATTGGCTGGGGTCCGCACCGTACGAGTACTTCAGCCGCTGCACCATGTGCCAGAGACTACAGGGGCTGCTGTGGGGCTGGCGGCCCGCCGGAACGTTCCGGCGAAAGCGAAAGTTCCCTCTTGTTTAATTCGTCTAATTGCTGGACTTGGCTTCTGACCTGTGCTTATGGTGGGTGTTGCTTGTAAAAGCAATCTCTGGGGGGAGGCGTTCTGAGTGAAGTCACATCGTGAATCATGGGCTTTTCTCCGTCCCCTCCTGCTTGCCATCGCCGCTGCTGCCGCGTGGATAGCGCTGTCCGCCGGCGGCGCCTCCGCTGATACCGGCGCCGATGATTCAGACTCCCGGCATTCCCTGCTGGGATCCGTTGGATCACCCCTTCGCTCAGTCACCACCAACGTTGCGCATCAAGCCAAAGGTGCCCTTGAACCGGTGGAAGCCACCGTCAAGGGTCCGGGTAGTGCGACTGTCCCGAGTTTTTCGGCACTGATCCCCACGCCATCCCTGCGCCCGGCGGCGGAAGACGTATCTGGCCTTGCTGACCAGGTTGTGCAGGCCGTCCCTGTGGTCAACAGGGTAGTGCCGGCCGGAACGGTGGGTACGGTGGTGGACCCGGTCGCCGGCACCGTCGATAGCGTGGTGGACCGTGCAGTGGGAACCGTGGCCCCGGTTGCCGGCGCCGTCCTTGAGCCGCTTGAGCCCATCGTGGAACCGGTCATGGACGCAGTTCCGCTTCCCGGTCTACACCCGGCTGACCCTGACACGGTTCTCCCCGTGGTCACCGACGCCATCGACATTGTCACCCCTGAACCGGCGTCGACCAACAGCCCTCCCGTGACCGGCGTTCCGCAGGCTGGCCAAGCGGCGGATGCGTCTGTCACGGTCGCAAACAGCGATGCCGCTGCCACCGCGCTGGGTCGGGCCACCATGAGTCAATGGGGCGCCCTGCCCGGAACCGGCCCGGCCTGTGACACCCGAATGAAGTCGGCGGCAAATGCCCCGGCACTTGCCGAAGCCGGCCCGGACCACGCTCCAATCCATGAACCTTCGGACGCCCTCCCGGGCATACCGGGTGCCACTACCGGCGGAAGCAGCCCCTCCGGCGGCAACGGCCCGGCCTTTCCCGCGTGGCTCAACGCCCACCATCTCTACATCCCTGCGGCGGGTACCGCCGCCATCGAAGGCCGCCTGCTGGCGGCCCCCGCACCGGTGTCCTTCGACCCCGGATCATCTCCTGACTAGTTGAGGCCCCTCCGCGCATTCACGTGCGGGATCTGAGCCATTCCGGGCTGAACAGTATGCCCACTTCAACTTTTCAGGAGAACTCACAATGATGCATCGCAACATTCGCAGGTGCCTGCTCGGTACCGCATTCGCCGGCGGACTGCTGGCCTTCGGCGGTGTCGCCGCCAACGCAGCAGACACCACAACCTCGGGAAATGACGGGCTTCTTTCAGGGACTCAGGTGGTGGCCCCGATCAACATCCCGGTCAACCTCGGAGCCACTTCGCTGGGCCTTGTTGGCGACTCGGCAGCGAGCACGCAGAATGCCGGAACACCGGCAGCACCCGCTCCGGCACCCGCCGCATCCACAGGCGGCGGCGACGGCATCGCATCCGGAACCCAGGTGGTGGCGCCTGTAACTGCGCCGATCAACCTTGGGGCAACCTCCGTTGGCCTCGCCGGGGATTCAGCCGCCAGCACCCAGAACCCCGCCCCTTCGGGCACGACACCGGCATCGTCCGCGCCCGCTGCGACCACCACCGGTACTGACGGCATCGCATCCGGAACCCAAGTGGTCGCCCCGATCACCGTTCCCATCACTCTGGGGGCAACCTCCGTGGGCGCCCTAGGCGACTCGGCAGCGAGCACCCAGAACCCCGCAGCCTCGGGCACGGCACCGGCAGCACCTGCTCCGGCACCCGCCGCATCCACCACCGGTACTGACGGCATCGCATCCGGAACCCAGGTGGCCGCCCCGATCACCGCGCCAATCAACCTCGGGGCCACGTCTGTGGGTCTCGTCGGGGATTCAGCTGCCAGCGCCCAGAACCCCGCAACTTCGGGCACGGCACCAGCAGGCCCCGCGCCCGCTGCGACCACCACCGGTACTGACGGCATCGCATCCGGAACCCAGGTAGTGGCACCCATCACCGTTCCCATCACCCTGGGGGCAACGTCTGTGGGCGTGATTGGTGATTCGACGGCCACAGTAGCGAATCCCCCGGTTGTCACGCCGCCAGTTGTGAACCCCCCGGTGGTTACTCCTCCGGTCGTGAACCCCCCGGTAGTTGCCCCTCCGACGGTCACCACCCCGACGGTCACCACCCCGGTGACAGAGGTTCCGGCGGCCCAGCCGGCGGCCGGCGCCACTGACGTCCGCGCCGCGGCGGCTCCAATGCAGGCCAACTATGCTGCAGCCCCGACGGTCCTCGCCAACACTGGGGTGAATACCGGCATGTTGCTGGTGGGCCTGCTGTTCCTGGCCTTCGGCGGTCTCCTAACGCTGGTCTTGCGCCGGAAGCAGGGCTGACCCAATCCCGCGTGCGGCGGGCTGCCCTGGGCCGCCCCCCCCCCCTTTGCCCCGCCCGGGACCCGAAAGCGGGCCCCCCACCGCCCCCGCGCGGGCGAGCCGGCCCCAGCCGGCCCGCCGGCGCCCGCTCCCGCGCCCCACGC
>NZ_JBHVVN010000017.1:0-37885 GCF_042882685.1 Pseudarthrobacter sp. NPDC058196 | reverse complement strand
TCCGGGGGGTGTGGGGGGGGGGGGTGGGGGGGGTGGGGGGGGGGGTCTCCCTCGGGGTGGGGGGGCGCGGCCGGGGGGCGCCCCCCCCGCGGGGGGGGGGGGGGGGCCCGGGGCCCCCCCGCCGCACTTTTCCCGCGCCTGGAACCAGAAGGCGTCCCACCAAGAGCGCCATCGCTTCCGAGCAGGCCACAGCGTGACGGCGGCCGCAGGATCACGCGCCAGACTCGTGCAGCAGGGGTCAGGAATGCGTTGAGCGGATGACGTCAGCGACGCTCTCCAAGTGCACCCGCATCGCGTCGGCGGCGGCATCCGGATTGTGCGCGCAGACAGCGTCGATGATCGCGAGGTGCTGCGGCAGCGAAACTGCCGGCCGGCCGGGCTGCCGGGCGAGCCGGAACTGGAAGCGAACGGCTTGGCCGCGGAGCCGGTGGATGGTAGCTGCGGCCGTTTGCTGTGCGCTGATGTCGATGACCCTGGCATGCAGGATCTGGTTGCACTCCGAATAGGAGTCCCGGTCGCCGCGTTCCACGGCGTCCTTCATCCGCCCGGCCAACTCCTGAAGCTCGGCGGCTTCACCCTCCGTGATCCGTTCGGCCGCCTTCCGTGCGCAGAGCGCCTCGAGGGCGGCACGGACCTCGGTGATCTCAACCGCTTCTTCTACGGAGACAGCGCGTACGCGGGCGCCACGGTTCTGGACGCGCTCCACCAAGCCTTCGACCGTCAGTTCTGCCAACGCCGCCCGAATGTTTCCCCGGCTGGCCCCATATTCGGCGGACAGGTCCGCCTCCACCAGACGCTGGTTTGGCACCAGGTCTCCGCCCACGATGGCGGACCTCAGCACATCCACCAGTTCGGCAACCGTAAGGGACCGGCCCGTGATGCCTTCGAGGGTTTCCATGCCTTGCCACCTCCGTGCGCTTGTCCAGGGCAAGCAATATTGTCAACAACTTTGTACCAGCCTACTTGCCCCCCTCCAGGGAGGACATCTACGGGCCAAGTAGACCGTAAACATAAATGTACAAGAAATTGTTGACAATCCTGAATGTAACTTGGTTCACTTAAGGCGACGGCGCTGTTACCGAGGGCGCCCTCCCACATCACCAAAGGACAAACCATGGATGAGGGCATTCCCTTGGCGGCGAGCGCGGGCCGTGTGGACCCAGTGGCGCCGCACACCACGCCCGTTCACGTCGGACACCCCGCCGGGGGCCAAGCCTCCGTACCCTGCTGGCTCATGCGCGGCGGGACCTCGAAGGGTCCGTTCTTCCGTGCCACCGACCTCCCGGCCGACACGCCGGCCCGGGACGCGGTCCTGTTGGCGGCTATGGGCTCCCCGGACCCGCGACAGATCGACGGGCTGGGCGGCGCCCACCCTTTAACCAGCAAGGCCGGGATCGTCTCGATCAGCGGTCGGAATGGGGTGGACCTTGAGTTCCTGTTCGCCCAGCTCCAGCCGGACAGCGGCCAGGTGGACACCACGCCCAACTGCGGGAACATGTTGGCGGCCGCGCTCCCGTTCGCCATTGAGTCAGGCCTTCTAACTCCCGACGGCGACACCACCACGGCGCGGGTCCTCACCGTGAACACGGGCATGGTCGCCGAGATCACGGTCCGGACGCCCTTGGGGCCGGCAGGACGGTACGTCGAGTATGCCGGGGACGCCCGGATCGACGGTGTGCCCGGCACGGCCGCGCCGGTGACCATCAACTTCCTGGACACGGCGGGCTCGGTCTGCGCCTCACTGCTGCCCACCGGAAACCTCCGAGACACTGTGGATATCGCCGGGGTGGGGGCGGTGGACGTGACCTGCATCGACAATGGCCAACCGCTGGTGATCATCAACGCCGGTGACCTGGGCCGCACGGGGCGGGAGTCCGTCGTCGACCTTAACAAGGACACCGAACTCAAAGGCCGCCTTGAGGACCTGCGGCTGGCATGCGGAAAACTCATGGGCCTCGGCGACGTGACGGACAAGAACTACCCCAAAATGACCCTGGTCTCGGCGCCGGCCTCGGGCGGTGCGGTCAATACCCGCAGCTTCATCCCGCACGTCTGCCATGAATCCATCGGCGTGCTCGCCGCGGTCACGACCGCCACCGCCGCAATCCTCAAAGGGACTGTGGCGCAGGACGTCGCCGTCCTGCCAAACGGAACCACGCCCACCGTCGCGGTTGAACACCCCAGCGGTGAATTCACCGTCGAGCTCGGCCTGGACGCCGAAGACCCCGCCAAAGTGGTCAAATCCGCGCTGATCCGCACGGCCCGGCTTCTCATGGCGGGCACCGTCATGGTCCCCGCCCACCCCTCATTCCAGGAGCACACTCTGTGATTATCGATATCCACGGCCACTACACCACGGCCCCGGCCGCCCTGGGGCAATGGCGGGACCGGCAGGTCGCCGCACTGCAGGACCCGTCCCTGGCGCCGTCCCCAGCAGATTTGGACATTTCCGACGACGAACTCCGGGAGAGCATCGAAGCGAACCAGCTGCGGCTCATGGACGAACGCGGGATCGACCTCACCGTCTTCTCACCCCGGGCTTCCTTCATGGCACACCACGTCGGCACCTTCGAGACTTCCGCCGAGTGGGCGGCGATCTGCAACGAGCTCTGCTACCGGGTCAGCCGGCTCTATCCGGACCGGTTCGTCCCCGCCGCGATGCTCCCCCAGTCACCCGGCGTGGATCCGGCCACATCCATCCCGGAACTCACCCGCTGCGTTGAGGAATACGGAGCCGTGGCGCTGAACCTGAACCCCGACCCCTCAGGCGGGCACTGGACCGCTCCGCCGCTGACGGACCGGTCCTGGTACCCGATCTACGAAAAGATGGTGGAGTTCGACATCCCCGCCATGGTGCATGTCAGCACCAGCGTCAACCCTGCCTTCCACACCACCGGCGCGCACTACCTGAACGCCGACACCACCGCCGTCATGCAACTCATCCAGGGCGACCTGTTCACCGACTTCCCCACCCTGAAACTTGTCATCCCGCACGGCGGCGGTGCCGTCCCCTACCACTGGGGACGCTTCCGCGGCCTGGCCATGGCACTGGGTAAACCGGCCCTCGAAGAACACCTGCTGCGCAACGTCTTCTTCGATACCTGCGTCTACCACCAGCCCGGGATCGACCTGCTCCTGGACGTCATCCCCACCAGGAACATCCTGTTCGCCTCCGAAATGATCGGCGCCGTCCGGGACATCGACCCCTGCACCGGCCACAACTTCGACGACACCGCCCGCTACCTCGACGCCGCCGGGCTGAACGAAGCAGACCTGGCCGCCGTCCACGAACAGAACGCCCGCACCGTCTACCCCCGCCTCAACGCCCTGCTCAAGCAGCAGGGCCGCTAACCATCCCAGGAGCCACAAACATGCAGGAACTCGGCGTGGTCCACACCACCATCACCCGCGCAGCCGACAAGGACGTCAAAGCACTCTCCGCCTTCGGCGTCAGCACCATCCACGAAGCCATGGGCCGGCTGGGCCTCATGCGCCCCTACCTCCGCCCCGTCTACCCCGGCGCCGCCATGTGCGGCACGGCCGTCACCGTGCTGCTCCAGCCCGGCGACAACTGGATGATGCACGTCGCCGCCGAACAGGTCCAGCCCGGGGACGTCGTGGTCGCCGCGTGCACCACCGAAAGCGAAGACGGCTTCTTCGGCGACCTGCTCGCCACCTCCCTCAAAGCCCGCGGCGCACGCGGATTGATCATCGACGGCGGCTGCCGCGACGTCGCCACGCTGCAGGAGATGGACTTCCCCGTCTTCAGCCGCGCCATCAACTCCAAAGGCACCGTCAAAGCCACCCTCGGATCCGTCAACATCCCCGTGGTCTGCGCCAACGCCTTGGTCAACCCCGGCGACGTGGTGGTCGCGGACGTCGACGGCGTCGTCGTTGTCCCGGCAAACCGCGCGGCGGACGTAGCCGAAGCTGCCCGGAAACGCGAAGACAACGAAGAGGCAAAACGACTCCGTTTCGCCAACGGAGAACTCGGGCTCGACATCTACAACATGCGCGGACCCCTCGAAGCCGCAGGCCTGCGCTATGTCCACTGACACGCCCACCACAGCCGCCCTAAGGAACCCCATGGACAGCACCTTCACCAAGTCACCCGGCTGGCTCGACTGGTACAGCAACCCCTCCACGCCACGCTTCACGCTTCCGGCGGGCACGGTGGACGCGCACTGCCACGTCTTCGGACCCGGGAACGAGTTCCCGTTCGCGCCGGAGCGGAAGTACACGCCCTGCGACGCCTGCAAGGATCAGCTGTTCGCCCTGCGCGACCACCTGGGCGTCAGCCGCAACGTGATCGTGCAGGCCACCTGCCACGGCGCCGACAACAGCGCCATGGTTGACGCGGTCAAAGCCTCCGAGGGCCGCGCCCGCGGAGTGGCCACCGTCCGCCCGGACATCGGCGACGCTGAGCTGGAACGGCTTGACGCAGCGGGGGTGCGTGGTGTCCGGTTCAACTTCCTGAAGCGGCTGGTCAACGCGGCACCGCAGGAGGAACTGGCCGCAATCGCCCGCAGGATCGCCCCGCTGGGCTGGCACGTGGTCATCTATTTCGAAGGCCAGGACCTCGAGGGGCTGGAAGGGTTCTTCGGGTCGCTGCCCACTCCGCTGGTGGTGGACCACATGGGGCGCCCCGACGTGGCCAAACCAGCAACCGGGCCGGAGTTCGGCAGGTTCCTGCGCTTCGTGGAAAACAACGATGTCTGGGTCAAGGTCAGCTGCCCGGAACGGCTCACCATCTCCGGTCCGCCCGCCCTGGACGGAGAGCCCGCCCCGTACCGCGACGTTGTGGCGTTCGGCCGCACCGTCGTCGAGGAATTTCCGGACCGAGTCCTGTGGGGAACCGACTGGCCACACCCGAACCTCACCCACCACATGCCGGACGACGGCCTCCTGGTGGACTACATCCCGCACGTGGCAACCACTCCGGAGCTTCAGCACAAACTGCTCGTCAGCAACCCCATGAACCTCTACTGGCCCGGCGAAAAAGCCTAGCCCTCCCCCCGGATCCTCCGACCACCTGCCCCAAGGATTTCAATGATGCATTCCAACGCCGCCAACCGCCTTGACCGGTTGCCCATCTCCAAGTTCCACAAGGTCGCCCTGGTGGCCGTCTCGTTCGCCTACTTCTTCGAGTTCGCCGACATCAACAGTTTCGCCACCACCGTGCCGAAACTGATCAAGCTGTGGGGTGTCAGCGTCAACGAGGTGGCGTATGTGACGTCCGCATCCTTCGTTGGCATGTTCGTCGGCTCCCTGATTGCCAGCTGGATGGCAGACCGCTGGGGCCGCAAGAACGCCCTGGTCATCACCACCCTCTGGTACGCGACCTTCTCGCTGGTCGCCGCGTTCTCCTGGGACATTGTGTCGTTGGGCGCTTTCCGGATCCTCACCTCGGCCGGGCTCTCCGCCATGACCGTGGTGGCGGTCATCTACGTCAATGAACTGTTCCCCGCGGCCAAGCGCGGCAAGTACCAGGCGTATGCGATCGTCATCGGCATCTGCGGGACACCGGCCACCAACCTCATCGCCAGCCTGGTGGTTCCCCTGGCGGACTGGACCTGGCGGCTGGTCTACGTATGGGGCGCACTGGGCATCCTCTTCATCCTGTTCACGCGGCGGCTCAAGGAATCCCCGCGCTGGTACGAAAACAAGGGCGACTACGCCAAGGCGGACGCCATCCTCAAGGAAATCGAGGCTACCGTCAGCGCAGAAAAGGGAGCCCTCCCCGCGCCTGCCGCCCCGGTCGAGACTCCCGCCGCCACCAAGGCACCCCTGACGCTGCTGCTGCAGAAGAAGTACCTGGCGCCCACCCTCCTGCTCACCGTCCTCTGGGTCACCCAGACCATCGGCTTCTTCGGCTACTCCAGCTGGGCACCCACACTGCTGGCCAAGGAAGGCTTCAGCGTTGAAAGCTCCATCTTCTATGTGGCACTGACCACGGTCGGTGCCCCCCTCGGCTCCTACCTCGCATCCCTGGTCACGGACCGCTTCGAGCGGAAGTGGTGCCTGGTGGTCTTTGGCAGCATCATCGCCGCGTGCGGCCTCCTCTACGGACTCACGTTCAACCCGGTGCTGATCGTCCTGTTCGGCTTCCTGGTCAACCTGTTCGAGCGCGGCTACACGGCACTTGCCTACGCCTACTCGCCCGAACTGTTCGACACCAACGGACGCTCCATGGGCACCGGCGTGTCCTACGGCCTGGGCCGCCTCTCCAACGCCGCCGGTCCGCTGATCATCGCTGCCCTCTACAACGGCAGCGGCTACCAGAGTGTCTTCTTCTTCATCGCCGGCACCTGGCTGTTCGGCGCCGTCGCCCTGGCCATCTTCGGCCCCGCAACGCAAAAGGCCCGCTTGTTCGCGGCAACGGGGGCAGACCCCGCAGCCGGGCCGGTGGACGGAACCGCCGCCGTCGGGACGCACGACGGCGGCATCCGCCACTAAATCGCACGAGCGTGAGCCCGGTGCCGCACGGCGGCACCGGGCTCTTCCGTTAACTCCGGGGCCGCACGCTCCCCCCGGAGGGTTGACACTGCGCCACTTATGTCTAATGCTTAAACGAAAGTTTGTGCAGTGGCGCACATCCGATGGGAGCAGTCAATGACAGACACCACATTCCACCCCCGGCGCAGTGCCGTTTCCCGCAGAAGCCTCCTTTTGGCCGGATTGGGAACGGCCATGTCAGCGCCGTTCCTGGCATCCTGCGCGGGGTTCGACACCAGCGGCGCGGCCGCAGGCCAGGGAACCGTAGGGTTCCTGTCCACCCAGTTCACCCCGGTGGAGGAAAAGCAACGGTACGAAGCGGTCCTCAAGAAGTTCGCCAAGGTGCCCATGGCCTACAACTCCGTGGACCCCGGCGTTTTCTCCTCAACGGTGAGCACGCAGGCGGCCGCCGGGAACGTGAAGACCTCCCTTCTGGGCGGCCTGCACGGTGAACTGGCCCCGCTCGCCGATTCCCTTGAGGATGTCGACGCCCTCCTTCGGGACCTGGCCGGGCGCGGGTTCACCAAGGAAATGCTTGACCTCACCAAGGTGGGCGGCTCCACCTCGCGGTATGTCCCCTGGATGCAAGCCACCTACGTGGTGGCCGTGAACAAGAAGGCCCTGGAGTGGCTGCCCGTCGGCGTGGACGTCAATGACCTGACCTATGAGGGCTACCTGGCCTGGGCCAAAGCCGCCAAACAGGGTGCCGGCAGGCCGGTCTTCGGGATGCCCGCCGGCCCCAAAGGCCTGCACCATCGCTTCTACCAGGGGTTCCTGCTGCCCAGCTTTACCGGCGGCCAAATCACCACGTTCCGCAACCAGGATGCGGTGGCCGGGTGGTCCTATATGCAGGAACTGTGGTCCGCCATGGCCCCGGCCTCCACCAACTACGACTACATGCAGGAACCCCTGGCCCGTGGCGAAATCCTGGTCGCCTGGGACCACGTTGCACGCCTGGTCAACGCCCCGGCGGCTAAACCCGACGACTGGCTCATGGTCCCGGCACCCCGTGGGCCGAAGGGGCGTGGATACATGCTGATCATCGCGGGTATGGCACTGCCCAGGAACGGCAAGGACCGCGATCTCGCCGAGAAGGCCATCCGGGCCCTGACCGAGCCGGCCTCCCAGATCGAGACACTGCGCAGCAACGCGTTCTTCCCGGTGGTCCAGACCGAACTTCCCTCGGACCTGACCGGCGCCATCGCTCTGGAGGCCGCAGCGGTCCGCCGGCAACAACGGTCCGCCGGGGCGCTGCTGGCACTTCCACCGGTAGGGCTGGGCGCCAAAGAAGGGGAAGTTTCGCAGATCTTCAAGAACTGCTTCCAGCAGATTTGCCTGGAAACCCGGCCCATCCAGCAGGTCCTCGATACGCAGGCAACACAGTTGAACACCATCCTGAAGGCCCTGAATGTTCCGTGCTGGGCGCCCGATCCGATCTCGATGAAATGCGAGGTAGCGTAATGGCCGTAGAGGCACCCCCCACCCCGACCGCAACAGTTGCTCCACCGCGGCGGCGCCGGATACCGCCCGCGGTCCTGCTGATTGCCCCGTCCGTCATCTTCATGGCCCTGCTCCTGGGCTGGCCCGTTATCCAGGGCGTCCTGCAAGCCTTCAGGGACGACCAGGGCTTCACCCTCGAGTTCGTCAGCCGCATGGTGCAGGACCCGTACTTTTGGCCGGCAGTCCGCAACACGCTGCTCCTGATCGTCGTGATGATCCCCCTGCAGTTCGCCCTTGCGATCGCCATGGCCCTGATGCTGCGGAGCAATCCGCGGCTGCACAAGGTCCACTTCTTCATCTGGGCCATCCCCCTGGCCCTCAGCGACCTGGCGGCCGGTTTGGTCTGGCTTGCGATCTTCAACGACCGCGGATACCTGAATTCGGTGCTGTCCTGGTTGGGGCTGCAGGGAACTTCGTGGCTCGCCTACGACAACCAGGCCAGCATGTTCATCTGCGTCCTCATCGCCGAACTCTGGCGGGCCACCTCCCTGGTGCTGATCATCGTCGTCGCCGGGCTCCAAGGCATCCCCAAGGACTACGACGAGGCAGCGCAGGTATTTGGTGCCACGTTCTGGCAGCGCCTCCGGCACGTGACCCTGCCGCTGCTGAAACCCAGCCTCCAGGTGGCCTTGATCCTCCGGACCATCCTCGCTTTCCAGACGTTCGCCGTGGCGCAGGCGCTGACCGGCCAGAACTTCCCCCTGGTGGTGGGCGAAACGTACCGCTGGTACACCGGGCTGCAGAACCCCAACGTGGCTGCCGCACTGGCCCTGGTCATCCTTGTCGTCTCGATGGCCACGTCGATCTTCTACCTGCGGGCGCTCCGCGACAAGAACCAGGGAGGACTCCGATGAGCCCCACAGTGGACACCACACCCATCACCCGGCAGAAACGGAACCGGTTCCTGCTGCAGGCGGCATGCATCGCCGTCTCGCTGTTCATGCTGATCCCCATCTACCTGATCTCCCTCGCAGCGCTTTCCACCAGGGCGTCGCTCAACGAGTTCCCGCTCTCACTCCTCCCTACCAACCTCTCCGTGGAAACCCTCAACGGGTTCCTGGGGGCGACCGGCATCTTCGGAGCTCTGGGCAACTCGCTGATCGTCGGCGCCGGGACGCTGATCCTGGCGGCGCTGATCGGCGTACCCGCGGGATACGCGCTGGCCCGCTTCAGCTTCCGGGGCAAGGACCCCTACCAACTCTTCCTGCTCTTCACCCGTGCACTGCCGATCGTGGTGCTGTCCGTCCCGCTCGCCAGGCTTTTCCTCACGGTGGACATCTACGACACGACCTATGCAGTGATCCTCCTGCACACCGCGCTGGCGCTGCCCACCACCATCCTGATCTCCGCCAGCGTCTTCCTCAGCGTTCCCATCGATGTGGAGGAAGCGGCGCGCCTTTTTGGCTGCTCACCGCTCGGGGCGTTCGGCAGGGTGGTGCTCCCCATGGCACTGCCGGGCCTCGCCGCGGCGTCGATCTTTACCTTCGTCATGTCCTGGAACGAAGTGCTGGGTGCATCCATCCTCACCCTTGACCACCGCACCCTCCCCGCCCAGGTCCTCAGCTCATTGTCCGACTCCCCGCTGGCGTACCGGTTCGCGGGCGGTTTTGCCCTGGTCATTCCGTCCATCATCTTCATCGCGCTGATGCGCCGCTACCTCACCAACATGTGGGGCTCAACCATCCGTTAGGCCGCGCCGGCCTGCCACCACTTTCCCCAAAGGAGCCGATTGTGGCTGATATCCAGATTTCCAACCTTGTGAAGACGTACCCGGGCGGATCCGAGCGCGCCACGGACGACGTGTCCTTGTCCATCCGCGACGGCGAGTTCACCGTCCTGCTGGGACCGTCCGGCTGCGGGAAGACCACCCTGCTGCGGATGGTCGCCGGACTCGAACTTCCGGACTCCGGCTCGATCTCCATCGGTGGCCGCGACGTCACCTACCTGCCGCCAAACAAGCGCAACCTCTCCATGGTGTTCCAGTCCTACGCCGTGTTTCCGCACCGCAAGGTCCGCTACAACATCGGCTTCGGGCTGCGGATGGCGAAAGTGCCGGCCGAGGAGATTGAACGCAAGGTCCAGTGGGCCGCCGACCTTCTCCAACTGGGCCCATACCTGGACCGGCTGCCCGCCAACCTCTCCGGCGGACAACGGCAGCGGGTGGCCGTGGCACGCGCCATCGTCATGGATGCCGATGTGCTGCTGATGGATGAACCGCTGTCCAACCTCGACGCCCTGCTGCGCCTGACCTTCCGGTCCGAGCTGAAGAAGATCGTCCAGGACCTTGGCACCACAACGGTCTACGTCACCCACGACCAAAGCGAGGCGTTGTCCCTCGGCGACCAGGTGGCCGTCATGCGCAAGGGCCGGATCGTGCAGCTGGGTGATCCGCTGGACGTCTACGACGCGCCTGCCGACCAGTTCGTGGGCGGCTTCATCGGGTCGCCGCCCATGAACTTCCTGGACGCCGCGGTCAGCCACGACGGCGGCACCCTGGTCCTGGGTGAACAGCAGCTCATGGCGCCGTCCATCCTGCGCTCCTTTGCGGGCAAGGACGTTCTCCTGGGCGTCCGGGCCGAGAACGTGACGGTCAGCAACCAGCGCTCGTCTGGCGATGTGGCGGCCACGGTCCTCGTCGTCGAACCGATGGGGTCCACCGTCCTGCTCACGGTGGAGGTGGACGGCCACAGCCTCAAGGTCCAGGCACCGCCCACCTTCAAGACGGCTCCCCGGCACACCATCTGGCTGGGCTTCGCCCCGAACACCATGCGCGTCTATGACCGCGAAACATCAATGGCACTGGAGGCCAAATGAACCCGACCCGCTCCCTGTCCAGTGAAGAACTGCGCTCAGCCGCCATCGACGTCCTGAAGATCAACGACCTGGGCACCATGACCAGCGCCGCCCCCAACCTGTACCCGCATATGTGGAGCTGGGACGCTGCGTTCGTTGCCATCGGACTTGCCCGCACCAACGTCGCCCGCGCCGTCACGGAACTGCGCAGCCTGCTCGGCGCCCAGTGGTCCACGGGGATGATTCCCCACATCGTCTTCAGCGACAATGACACCGGCTACTTCCCGGGCTTCGACCGGTGGGGAACGGCAAACGCTTCGGCATTGCCCGCAGGAATCCGCAGCAGCGGCATCTGCCAACCGCCGGTGCATGCGATCGCCCTGCGCCACATCGTTGACCGCGGGCGGGAAAACGGCGGCGCCGACCAGGTGGCCGCCGAGGAATTCCTGGCCGAGTCCTTCGACGGTTGGCTGGCGTGGCACCGGTGGCTGGCCACGGTCCGCGACCCGGACGGTGTGGGACTGATTGAAATCCACCACGGCTGGGAATCGGGCTTCGATAATTCACCCCGCTGGGACGGCCCCTACTCAAGGATCGTGCCGGGAGCCGTTCCGCCTTACACCCGCCGGGATGTCCTGCACGTCGCGGACGCCAGCGAACGGCCCGACGACTCCGAGTACACCAAGTACCTCTGGCTGGTGCAGCAGATGGCGGAGGTTAAGTTCGATGACGCCGCAGTGAAGGACGTGGTCGATTTCCGGGTCCGGGACGTTTTCTTTTCCGCCATCATGGCGGCGTCCAGCGAGGTGCTCGCCGGCCTGGCCCTGGAACTCGGACGTGAACAGGACGCCTTGGAGCTGCAGGGAATGGCGGCGCGGTTCCGTGCGGGGGTGGCGTCCACGGTGGACCCGGAAACCGGTCTGGCCAGGGACTATGACGTGCTCGCCAAGGAGTGGATCGGCACCGAGACGGTCTCCGGCTTCGCCCCCCTCGTCGCCGGCGGCGATCCTGCCCTCCTCGCCGCCCAGCGCGACCTCCTGCGCGGACCGCGCTGGATGGGCTTCCCGGGGCTCCGGTTTCCGCTGCCCCCATCTACCTCGCCGGCCAGCGACGCGTTCCGGCCGCGGACCTATTGGCGCGGACCGGTGTGGCCCTTCCTGAACCTGCTCCTGGGCTGGGCCAGCGCCCGTGACGGTGCCACCGGGCTCTTCGAGGAGCTCCGGTACGCATCCCTTCAGCAACTGTCCGACCTGCAGTTCGGCGAGTATTACGAGCCCTTCACCGGCGAGCCGCTGGGCAGCCTCGCCCAGGCATGGACAGCGGCAGCAGCTTTGGAGTGGATGGGAACCGCGCGGGAGGACGCGTCGGGCAAGTAGGCTTGTGGACCGGGAGAAGGGGGCCGCGTGACCGTTGAAAGAGTGCCTGCCAGCCTGGGTGGAGCGACGTCGCACGGACACCTGCTGGAGCTGATCCGCGCCGCGGACGGACTGTCCCGCCAGCAGCTCCTTTCCACCACCGGGATGTCGCGGGCCACCCTGTATGAACGGCTGGATACCCTCACCCGCCGGGGCTACATCTATGAAGCAGAACCGCTGGATTCCACCGGCGGACGCCCTTCCCGGAAGATCCGCTTCGAAGACCGGGGCCGGGTGGTCCTGGCCATCACGCTCGGCCAGACCCACGGCACCGTGAGCATTGCCGACACCACCGGCAGGCAACTTCGCTCCGTGACCAGGGGGCTGGACATCAGTGAGCCCGCTGCGTCCGTCCTGGATCCGTTGATCCAGGACGGACGCGCGCTGCTGGCGCAAGGCGCGGATGAGACCCTCCTGGGCATCGGCGTCAGCCTCCCCGCGCCGGTGGAGGCAGTCACCGGATTCGTGAAACACCCAACCACCATCCCCGGCTGGGCCCCGGACTCGGTGGTGTCGGCCGTGAAGGCGGCATGGGGTCTGCCCCTTGTCATCGAAAATGATGCGCGCGCCGCAGCCCTGGGCGAACGGAACAGCGACACCGAAACGGTGGTCTACGTGAAGGTCGGGACGGGCATCGGCTGTGGCATCGTGGTGGAGGGATCAATCCTGCGGGGCGCCCACGGGTCGGCCGGCGACATCGGCCACATCCGGATGACACCGGACGGGCCGCTGTGCCGGTGCGGGCGCCGCGGCTGCCTCGCAGCCTACAGTTCCGGCCGCGCCATCCAGGACCAGCTCGGTCACCTGGACTTTTCGACGGCGGGCCAGGTCAGCGATGCCGCGATGGCCGGAAACGCCGAGGTGTTGAACGCCCTCGACTCGGCCGCGGACGTCCTGGGGCGGGCACTTGCCGCCACCGTCACCACGCTGAACCCGGACCGGCTGGTACTCGGCGGGCAGATAGGTTCCCTGGCGACGTTCGTGGAGCGGGTGGCGCACCGGGTCCTCGCCGACGTCGTTGACCGGATCGCCGAAGGCATGGTGGTGGAAGCCGGCCATCCGGAAGACCTGGCGGCCTGCCACGGACTCACCACACTGGTGATGCGCGACATCTTTGCCCCCCGTGCCGTTGACAGGATGTTCTCGGATGTGACGGCCCTGGCGTGACGCCTCTGCCGGCCCATCACCCATCATCGAAGGAAAGGCTGACCGTGGCACGCATCTTCATCACCGGCTCCACTGACGGGCTGGGCCTGGCGACGGCGGAGACGCTGCTCCGGGACGGCCACGAGGTGATCGTGCATGCGCGGTCCTCCCGGCGGCTCCCCGCCGTACAGCACCTGCTGGACCGCGGGGCGCACAGCCTCGTCGGAGACCTGGCCGTCCTGGCGGACGTCAGGCAACTCGCCGCGGACGCGAACGGAATCGGCGGCATCGACGCCGTCATCCACAACGCCGGCATCCTCAGCGGCCCGGCCCTGCTGCCCGTGAACGTGGTTGCCCCTTACCTGCTGACGGCCCTCATGCCCGGTCCGCGCCGCCTGGTCTACCTGAGCAGCGGCATGCACCGCGGCGGTGACGCCGGCCTGGCCGGCCTGGACTGGGAAGGGCGCACGACGACGGCCTCCTACTCCACCACCAAGCTCCAGGTCACTGCGCTGACCTTGGCGCTGGCCCGGCTGGTGACACACGTCGCCAGCAACGCCGTCGACCCCGGCTGGGTGCCCACCCGGATGGGTGGCCGGTCGGCGCCGGACAGCCTGGAACTGGGCCACCGCACCCAGGAGTGGCTGGCCACCAGCGATGATCCGGAGGCTTTGGCCAGCGGCGGCTACTGGCACCACCAGGAGCGGCAAACCCCGCACCCGGCAGCCAACGACCCCCGCTTCCAGGACGCCTTGCTGGCGCAGCTCGCGGACTACACCGGCACCACCCTGGAAGCGCTCAGCTAGGCCGTTCAGAAGGCACGGATGGTGATTCCGGAAAAGACGGCCGGTCCGCCGTCGCTGTAGAACGAGATGCCGGTATCGCCGTCGGTGAACTGCACCTGCTGCGAGAGCACCGTGTGCCCGGCGTTCACGAACACCTCCACGCTCTGGGTATCCACGAAGATGCGCAGGTGAACGGACCTGGCGGCGGCGTCAATGGGGGCCGCGGCGCGGGTATACGGCACCAGTGAGTAGCCGGCCAGGTCCGAGGATGCGCGGTCGACGTACAGCTCAGCACCGTATTTGCCAATATTTGTGTGGCGGGCACCGTCCGCGGACCAGCCGACGGACACGCCCACGTTCGCCGCGGCGCTCCAGGAGATGTCCAGCTCCAGCTCATAGGCCCTGCCATTCCAGGGCAGGACGACGCTGCCCTCCACCGTCCGGTCCGGGAGCACCGTGGTGGAGGTGGCGTAGCCTACGAGCGCGGGAACCGGGCTGCTCAAGAGGCTGTACCAGCCTCCGCCCTGGCGCACCAGGCGAAGTTCGCGGACGATCGAGTTTTGGCCGTTGTACCCGTCGGTGGCGTCCGTGGGAACATCCCGGGCCGCGTATTTCCAGTTGTTCATCCAGGCGACGGCGAACCGGCGCGTCTCCGGCGCGTCCGGCACCGGCCAGGTCACCGCCGCATACCAGTCCCAGCCCCAGTCCAGCCATTGCGGGTTGTCCACGTCGTCGGCAAGGAACTGGTTTCCGTCCCATGTTCCGGTCCAGTAGGCGTACGTCATGGGCAGCCCGATGCTGTAGGCGTCCATGCTGGCGCCCAGCACCCAATGCCAGGTGCCGTCGTCGGCCTTCATCTGGAACAGGTCCGGACACTCGATGCCGCCCAGCGCATGGTTGGGGTAGTCGAAGTTGCGTTTCAGCTGCCAGTCCCGCAGGTTCACGGACGTGTAGAAGGCGGCGTACCGGGCGCGGCCGATCACGCACACCCATTCGTTGCGGGCAGCGTCCCAGTGGATCTTGGGGTCCCGGAACCATTCCGCGTTGTCGATCTCTGCCTGTGTGGTGGCCGCCCGGCCGTCCGTGTTGACGATTACCGGGTCCGCGAGGGCCGTGAACGTGTAACCGCCGTCGGTGGACCAGTAGAGGTATTGCTCCTGGTATTTCCTGATGCCGTCCGTGGGCTGCGTGGCGAGCACGACGATCGCTCCGGCGCCGAAGCCTGCGGTGTTGGCGGTGTCCACCACTGCGGATCCGGACCACACGGGAAAATCGGGCTGCAGCGGCAGCGCCACGCCGTGATGGGTGAAGGCCACGGCGTCGGTGGTGCTGGCATGGTCCCAGCCGCCCTGCCCGTTGTTTTGCGTGGAATGCAGGTAGTACAGGTGGTGGGCCCCGTTGACGAACACCGGCCGCTGGGGGTCGCACAGCCATCCCGATGGCGGGGTCATGTGGACGACGGCGCGCAGGGAATCCCGGGCCTGCGCGGGTGGGCCGGAGATGGCTCCGGCCGCCAGGAGCGCGAACGCTCCTGCTCCGGTGCCTTGCAGGATGTGGCGGCGGGACATGGCATGGGTCATCATTGACTTCCTCTCGCGGGGGCGGCGGCTCCGCCGCCGGGCGCTCAGTGGGGAACCCTCGTTGGTCCGCACGGTCACCTCAGTGATTAAGCGCTTTAGCAGGACAAGATACCCAGCCCCGGTTGGGTTGGTCAAGCGTTTCAGCAAAGTGGCCAACGTCATAAATGGAGCCTTGGGCCCCTCGGAAAGTATTTTTGCTAAAACGCTTGATCAGCGCTTGTTTTCACGCTAGCTTCTAGGTGATCAAACGCTTTAGCAGAACGGACATCACCGCTGATGAGCTACCCAGTCTTCTTCCAGCCCGCCGATGCGTGGGTTGGCGACCTTATCCCCTTCCAGAAGGATGGCGAGTTCTGGCTCTTCTATCTTCATGAAGTGCGCGCCGATCCGAAGCCCGGTACGGCGTGGAACCTGGTGACCACCAAAGACCTCACGCAGTTCCAGGACCACGGCGTGGCCCTCCCCCACGGCACCGCAGACGACCTGGACTTCAACTGCTATACCGGCAGCATCGTCGCCGATGAGTCCGGCGTCCACCACCTCTTCTACACGGGCCAGAACCCGGCCAACCTCGGCCCCGGCGGCCTGCCCCTGCAACTGCTCATGCATGCCACCAGCACCGACGGGATGGCCACCTGGACCAAGCACCCCGAACTCACCTTCGGCGCCCCGGACGGGTACGATTCCGCAGACTGGCGGGACCCCTTCGTCTTCCGGGATGAGGCAGCCAGCGTGTGGCGGATGCTCCTCGCCGCCAGGCACTCCACCGGACCGGAACGCCGCCGGGGCGTGATCGCGCAGTGCGTCTCCACCGACCTGATGACCTGGTCCCATGCCGAACCCTTCTGGGATCCCCGCCGGTACATCACCCATGAGTGCCCCGACGTGTTCCAGTGGGGCGGCTGGTGGTACATGGTCTACTCGGAATTCTCCGAAACCTTCACCACCCGGTACCGGATGGCCACGAGCCCCGACGGCCCGTGGACCGTCCCGGCCCGGGACAGCATCGACGGGCGCGCCTTCTACGCTGCAAAAACGGCGGAACGGGACGGCAGGCGGTTCTTCTTCGGCTGGATCGCCAGCAAGGAAGGAAATTCCGACGACGGCGCCTGGCAGTGGGCGGGCACCATGGCCGTGCTGGAGGCCCGCCAAAACGCCGACGGGACGTTGGCGTTCGGGTTCGCCGACGAACTGGTGGACAGCTTCTGGGACGACGTCCCGCTTGAGCTTGGGAGCGGGCTGCCCCTCCGGCTGGACGTCCCGGACGGCTACGCTGCCGCCATTTCCGCGAAGCCGATGCCCACGCAGTTCTACGCCAAGGCGGTGCTGGACATCGGTCCCGGCACCACGGAATGCGGGTTGCTGCTGCGGTCGACCGCGGACGGCGACCACTCCTACGTCCTCCGCCTCGACCCGAAACGCGGACGCCTGGTGTTCGACCGCTGGCCACGAGCCATCACCGGCGACGCCCAATGGCACGTCTCGGGCGACGTTCCCTACGCCATAGAACTTGAACGCCCGTGCGACCTCGCGCCCGGACAGCACACGCTGGAAGTGGTGGTGGACGGCGATCTGTGCGTCGCCGTCGTGGACCGGCAGGTGGCCCTGAGTACCCGCATCTACGACCTCCCCGCCGGCGCACTGGGCGTGTTCGCCGGCGAAGGTTCCGTCACTGTCACAGATCTCGAAGTCCGCAAGCGCACCGACAACTGAATACCCATCCTCCATTCCATCCGACCCGTTCCAACGATCCGTCCAATCAAGGGAGATTGCCCCAATGAAGAACCCGCTCCGCGCTGCCGCCGTCGCAGCCGCCACCGCCCTGGCACTCACCGCCTGTGGCGGCGGCAGTTCCACGAATTCCTCCGACGTCAGCCCCACCGGCGAGATCAAGCCCCATGAAATCTCCTGGCTCCTCTCCCGCCCGGCAGATGGCGCCGTCATTAACATCATGAAGAAGCTGGCCGACGAATACGCCGCAGACCACCCCGGCTTCAAGCTGAACCTGATCACCACCCCTGACCGGCCCTCCTACATCCAGAAGCTTGAGACCCTGGCCGCGGCCAACAAGCTTCCCGAACTTTTCGACACCGATGCCACCCCGTTCGCCCAGCAGCTGGCCAAACAGGGCAAGATGCTCGACGCCGAAAAGCTGCTGAAATCCCTGGACATCTACGGCAACTACCGCCCCGGGGCACTGGACTACCAGCGGTTCGACGACGGCTCCCTCTACATGATTCCGTTCCAGTTCGAGCTGGAGTTCATGTGGTACAACAAGGCACTGCTGGCGAAGGCCGGGGTAGCCGTACCCAAGTCCCTGGACGATATCCCCGCCATGTGCACCGCCCTGCGCAGCAAGGGAATCACCCCCATTGCCATCGACGGCCAGGACCAATGGCCGCTGGAACGGTACGTCGCCTACCAGCCGTTCCGCGAAGCCGGCCCCGACTTTGTGCAGAAACTGAAGAAGGGCGATGCCAAGTTCAGCGATGCCGCCGGGCAGAAGACCGTCAACTGGATGGCCGAACTGGGCAAGGCCAAGTGCTTCCAGGACGGCTTCTCCGCCCAGGGCTACTCCGACGCGCAGAACCAGTTCACCTCCGGCCAGGCCGCCATGTACAACATCGGAACCTGGGAGCTGCCCAGCCTGGCCACCGACAAGCTCAACCCCGCCGTCCGCAACGACGTCGACTTCTTCACCCTGCCCACCACCGCAGGATCGGCGACGGCGGCGAACGAGTTCGTCTCGCCGTCGGGCATCGGCATGGCCGTCAACGCCAAGACCTACGATCCCCTGGTCAGCGACTTCCTGAAGTTCGCGCTGAAGAAGTACCCCGCCCAATACGCGGCCACCGGCGCACTGTCGCCCACCACCGACGTCCAGACCACCGTCCCCGCCAACGCCACGCCGCTGTTCCAAAAGGCCCTGGACCAGGCAAAGGACCTCGGGTCCAAGCAGGCCATGCCGTGGGACACCCAGCTGGACCCCACCACCAACGGCCGGCTCCAGCAGGAACTGGTCCTGCTGGTCCAGGGCGAGGTCACGCCCCAGCAGTTCACTGAAACGCTGGACAGCACCATCGCCCAGAACGCCCCCAAGTTCTTCAAGTAAAGGTCCGCCATGCTGCCCAACAGGTCACGGACATCGGTCCTGGTCTTCCTGCTCCCGCCGCTGCTGCTCTACGGCGCTGCGGTCCTCTTCCCCATCCTCCAGTCCCTGTTCCTGAGCTTCTTTTCCTGGAACGGCATCAGCGAGATGGAATTCGTCGGCCTGGCGAACTACACCCGGATGTTCGTCGGCGATGACATCTTCTGGAGGGCGTTCCTGAACGCGCTGATCTACCTCGCCATCTGCCTGGTGCTGCAGCTCGGCGGGGCCCTGGCGGTCGCCAGCCTCCTTACCTCCCTCCGCCGCGGACGGGAGCTCATCAAAACCCTCTACCTGCTGCCGGCCGTGATTTCCACGGTGGCCATTGCCTTCCTCTTCGTCCGGATCTACTCGCTGGAACCAGTGGGGCTGCTGAACCAGCTGCTCCACTGGATCGGACTGGGCAGCCTGGAACGGCCGTGGCTGTCGGATGTGAACACGGTCCTGGCGGCTGTGTCCGCACCGGAAGGCTGGCGGTTCACCGGGTTGTACATGCTGATCATCTACGCGGCACTGCTCGCGGTGCCCAAGGAACTTGAGGAAGCGGCCGTCCTGGACGGCGCCTCCCGCTGGACCCTGTTCAGCAAGATCCGGTTCCCGTACATCCGCCCGGTGTGGATCACCACCACCATCATGGCCACCACCTACGGCCTGCGGGGGTTCGACATCCCCTACCTGATGACCAACGGCGGCCCGGGGCAGTCCTCCGAACTGCTCACCACCTATATGTACAAGACGGCGTTCACCAGCACGGACTTTGGCTATGCGAGCACCATCTCGGTGTTCATCGTCATCGAGTGCCTCGCCGCCGTCGGCCTCATCCTGTTCCTGCTGAAGCGAAAGGCAGACGCATGATCACCCAGGCAGCCCCGCCCGCCCAGCCGCCCGCCGTCGTACCTCCCAAGCCCGCCGTGAGGCGCCGCAAGCGCCGGCCGGACCTGTTCCGCACGCTCTCCCGGGTGCTGATCATGCTCATCGTGATCGTGCAGGTGTATCCGCTGGCCTGGCTGTTCCTGACCAGCCTGCGCAGCGAACACGACTTCGCCACCGGCGACCCCTTCGCGTTGCCGAGTTCGCTGACGTGGGAGAACTACGCCCGGGCCTTCGAAACCGGCGACCTCGGCCGGAACATCCTGAACAGCTTCGTGGTAACCATGGGCGCCAACGTCCTGATCGTCCTGCTGGGGATGATGGCCGCCTATGCCATCCAGGTGCTGGGGTTCCGGCTCAGCAAGCTGGTCCGCGGGCTGTTCCTCATCGGCATTATCGTCCCGGTGCAGATCGCGCTGGTTCCGCTGTTCATCGACTATTCGCAGGTTAACCTTCTGGATACGTACCAGTCGATGATCATCCCGCTGGCCGGTTTCTCCCTGCCCATGTCCGTCTATCTGTTCTCCTCGTTCTACGAATATATTCCCAAGGAGACATATGAGGCGGCGTCCCTGGACGGTGCGGGACCGTACCGGATCTTCGGACTGATCACGCTGCCCCTGTCAGTGAACACGGTGGTCACCGTGGTCCTGGTGAACAGCATCTTCATCTGGAACGACTTCATCTTCGCCAACACGTTCGTGCTCTCCGAGGACCTCAAGACCATCCCCCTGGGCCTGCAGAACTACATCGGCGCCATGGGCAAGGTGGACTGGACGGCCACCTTTGCCGCCGTGTGCGTCACCATCACCCCGCTCCTGCTGGTGTTCCTGGTGCTCAACAAGGCCATGATCCAGGGGCTCGAGAGCGGGGCGACCAAGGGATGACGGCGCCTGCTGCTGGATATACTCCTGAAGGAGGGCAAATGAGTTCAATGGAGAATGGTGCGGGCGCGGCCGCCGGCGTGCCGCAGGATCCGCCGCACGCGCCGGAGCGGGCCCACCCCGTGACCCTCCGCGAGGTCGCGGAAGCGGCCGGTGTTTCCACCGCCACGGTATCGCTGGTGGTCAACAAGAAGAAGGACGCCCGCATTGCCGAGGAAACCCGGCGGCGGGTTAAGGAGGCCCTCCGCACCTTGGGCTACCGGCCCAATGCGATGGCTAAGACCCTGGTCAGCGGCACCTCCAAGTTCATCGGGCTGGTGGCCGACGGCGTGGCCACCACGCCCTTTGCCGGCCAGATCATCCACGGGGCGCAGGACGAGGCGTGGAAGCACGGGTATGCGCTGCTCATCGCCAATACCGAGGGCAATGGCGAGCTGGAGCAGGACGCCATCAGCATGATGCTCGAATACAAGGTCCGGGGCATCCTCTACTCCACCTGGTTCCACCGGGCCACCGATATTCCGGCCCCGTTGCGCGAAGCCGACTTTGTGCTGGTGAACTGCTTTTCCGATGAGCCGGGCGCCCGGGCGGTCGTCCCGGACGAGGTCCAGGGTGGCCGGTCTGCCACGGAGATCCTGCTGCGGAACGGCCACCGGAGCATCGCCTTCATCAATGCCACCATTCCGGCGCCGGCCAAGGATGGCCGGCTGGCCGGATACCGCCAGGCCCTTGAGGAGGCCGGCGTCCCGTTCGATCCGGCCCTGGTGATGGAGTCCTATCCGGACCAGGAAGGCGGCTACCGGGCCACGGCGGAGCTGCTCAAACTGGGTGTCACCGCCGTGTTCTGCTACAACGACCGGATGGCCATGGGCCTCTATGACGGCCTGCGGGAACACGGCCTGGCCATCCCGGACGACATGGCGGTGGTGGGGTTCGACAACCAGGAAGTGATTGCCGCCCACCTGCGCCCGCCGCTGTCCACGGTTGCCCTGCCCCATTACGAGTTGGGCGCTGCAGGTGTCCGGACGCTCCTGGGCCTCGACCCTGCCGTCGACGGCTCAGCGAAGATCCACTGCCCCGCCGTCGAACGGACCTCCGTCCAGACCAAGGCCCGGGCGTAACCCCTAAATCTCATCGATCGCTCCGTACTTGTCCTTTTCGGGCCTGGAAACGACAAGTACGGAGCAGTCGACGGGGTTTGTCGAGTCGGGTGCGGGCTGACGAAGGGTCAGGACGCGCGGAGGCGGCGTTCGACGTCGGCCGTCTCCGGGTACGCCGCCTGGGTGCCTTTCCGGGTGGTGGCCAGGGCGGCCGCCACAGAGGCGAAGGCGGCGGCTTCGGCGAGGGCGTCTCCGGCGGCCAGCCGGACGGCAACCGCTCCCGTGAAGGCGTCGCCGGCTCCGGTGGTGTCCACGGCGTCCACGCGCGTGGGCGCCACGAAGGTTACCTGGGCGCCGGGAGGCGCCTCCGAATCCAGGACCACGGACCCGTGCGCGCCGAGGGTCACCAGGACCTGACGGATTCCCCGCCCGGCAAACCGCTCCCGGACCGCACCCCATTGCGCCGCGTGGGCGTCCGCCCCCGGAACCGAAGCCCCGGGGCCAAGGAACAGCGCCGCCTCGTGGGCGTTCACCAGCAGGATGTCTGTCAGTTCAGCCAGCTCCGCCGGAATGTGCGCGTACGGCGAGAGGTTCAGCAGAACCGTTGCGCCGGCGTCGTGCCCTGCCTGGGCGGCGGCCAGCACGGTGGGCATGGCCACCTCCAGGCAGAGGCTGACGACGGCGGCACCGTCCAGGACGTCCGCGGCGCCGGCGACGTCGGCCGGGGACAGGGTGCCGTTGGCTCCGGCGGAGATGATGATGTTGTTCTCGCCGTGGGCGTCCACGGCGATCACCGCGACGCCGGTGGGTTCGCTGGAGGTCCGCACGTGCCCCACGTCCACCCCGGCCCCGGCCACCGAGGCCTGGAGCATGTTGCCGTTGGCGTCATCCCCCACGGCACCCACCAGGCTGACGTGTCCGCCCAGCCGGCCCGCGGCCACGGCCTGGTTGGCGCTCTTGCCGCCCGGGTTCACGGCGAATCCGTTGCCGTGCACCGTCTCGCCGGGCTGCGGCAGGCGTTCGCAGTAAATGGTCAGGTCTGCATTCAAGGAGCCGACGACGACGATCCGGCCGGTGTTTTGCGCCGCGGCACTCACGGGGCCACCTCGGCCTCAACCGGCTTGGGGATCAGCAGCGACGCGGCGAATGCCGCGACGGTGAGGGCCAGCCCGACAAGCACGACGGTCAGGTAGGAGGCCTTCGCATCGCCGAGTGCCTGCGTGGCCACCAGGACCGCGGGCAGGATGAGGAAGCTCAGGCCCGCACCCAGGTTGAAGGCGCCGGCGTTCATGCCGGGCAGGAAGCCGGGGTTGCCGGCGGGCGAGAGGACAACGCCGAGTCCGTTGAGCATGATGTTGACGGTACCGGCGTACATGATGCCCAGCAAGACGGTGCCGGCAATCATCATCGGCAGGCTGCCCAGGCCGAGGAAGGCGATGACGGCCAGTGCGGCGATGCTGCCGAGGAGCCCGATCCGCAGCACCTTGGTGTACCCGAGAACGGGGGCCAGCCGCCCGCTGAGCGGACCCACCAGCCAGCCGAGCAGGGCGTACGGGGTGAGGATGATCAGCGACATTTCGGTGGGGCCGATGCTGAAGCCGGGCGCCGCGGCCTGGACGTAGGCCGGGACGATGCCGTTGATGACGGCGAAGATGCCGGTCATGGTCAGGGTGGTGGTGAGCAGGGGGGCCCAGGTGGCGCGCTGGCGCAGGTGCACGGTTTCCACCATCGGCTGGGCGGCCCGCTGTTCGGTGCGCCAGAAGGCGAAGAAGGCGACGGCGGAGACGAGGACCAGCGCCAGGCTCAGCATCAGCGTGGCGGCGGAGAAGCCGGCCACCAGCTTGGAGCCTTCGTTCAGGGCGGTCAGCAGGGCGCCCACAGCCACGACGATGAAGAAGACGCCGCGCCAGTCCATGGTGGTGCCGGCGGCAGGCTTGCTCTCCTTGGCAAGGACCAGGACGAGGGCGGTGGCGGCGGCGGCCAGGACCACCATCAGCCAGAAGATGCTGCGGAAGCCGAAGTGCTCGGCGAAGTAGCCGCCCACGAAGGAGTCGACGCCGGCCACGCCGCCGTTGACGGCGGTGATGAGGCCCATGAGCGTGCCGTATTTGCGCGGGTTGCTGACGGCGGAGCGCAGCATGATCAAGCAGAGCGGGACGGTGGGTCCGCTGACGCCCTGGATGATGCGGCCCACGAAGAGCCAGGTTACGTCCGGGGCGAGCGCCGCGATGACGGAGCCCGCGGCCATCAGCACCATCATGCCCACCAGGACCTTCTTGCGTCCCACGATGTCGCTGAGGCGGGGCAGGAACAGCGAGAAGAGGGCTGCGGCAGTGAAGAACCAGGTCTGGGAGAGGCCGATGACGGCCTGGTCGGTCTTGAGTTCCTCGCCCATGGTCACCAGGGCGGGGCTGAGCATGGAGGCGTTGAGCTGGAACGCCACGCAGGCGGCCAGCAAGGCGGTCATGAGGGCGGCGATGTTGCGGCGGCCAGTTTTGGTTTCAGTCAGGGTGGCAGTCATTTACTTGACCCCTCCGGCGGTGAGGGAGGCGCTGCGGCCGGGTTCGACGTCGGACGCGGTGCCGTTGTCCTTGTGGCCACCGGTGCCGGGCTCGCCGATGCGGACCAGTGCGTCGGTGACGAGGTCCCAGAACCGCGCGTGGTCCAGGTCCACGGCCACGCTGGTGTGGCAGTCGGCGGGCGCGGGGGCGCGGAAGTCGGCCACGGTCATGCCGAGGGTGAGGGTGCCCTGCAGTTCGATGTTGACCGGTACCTTGCGGGTGCTGACGATGCTGGGATCGATCACGTAGGCCACGGCACAGGGGTCGTGGACGGGCGGGTAGTCGAAGCCCTGGGCGTCCTTGTAGGTGTGGGCGAAGAAGTCCATCAGTTCGGTGACGAACTTCGCCGGGGCGGTGCCGATGGCGGCGATTTTCGCCACGACGTCCGGGGTGGCGAGCGCCTGGTGGGTGAGGTCCAGGCCCACCATCACCACGGGCCACTTCTCGTTGAAGACGATGTGGGCTGCCTCGGGGTCGATGATGATGTTGAACTCGGCCACGGCGCTCCAGTTGCCCACGTGGTAGCCGCCGCCCATCAGGACCACTTCTTTGACCCGTTCCACGATGCGCGGTTCCTTGCGGGCGGCCAGGGCGATGTTGGTCAGGCCGGCGGTGGGGACCAGGGTGACGGTGCCGGGTTCGTGGGCCATGACGGTGTCGATGATGAGGTCGACGGCGTGGCGCGGGTCCAGTTCGATGGTGGACTCGGGCAGGGCGGGGCCGTCCATGCCGGACTCGCCGTGGATGTCCGGGGCGGTCTCGATGCTGCGGACCAGGGGCCGCGGGCAGCCGGCGGCGAAGGGGACGCCGGTGATGCCGGCGATGGTGCCTACGGCCAGGGCGTTGCGGGTGACTTTTTCGAGGGTCTGGTTGCCCACCACCGTGGTGACGGCCAGCAGTTCGATGTCCGGGTTGCCGTGCGCGAGCAGCAGGGCCACGGCGTCGTCGTGGCCGGGGTCGCAGTCCAGGATGATCTTCCGGGGCTGGTGCTGACTCTGTTGCGGGTTTGGTTCCACGATGGTTCTCCACGTCATTGGGGCCTGCCGGGGAGGCAGGGGTCCAGTATTCCGGGAGTGATCATGGCACCGTTTTGTGGTCTACGTCAAGCGCTTAACGTCGCGATGGCGTTTGCCCACGTCAAACGCTTGATGCCTTGCCATCGCTTGCGGCGGCCGGGGGCCGATAAGATCGAGGCATGGATTCCGGGGAACAGGTGCAACAGCGGGCGCGGCCCCGGAGGGTGACGGCGGCCATGGTGGCCGCGCGGGCCGGTGTTTCGGTTGCCACGGTGTCGCTGGTGGCCAACGGCAAGACGGCCGGCCGGGTCTCCGAGGACAACATTTCCCGGGTGCAGGAAGCCATTTCCGAGCTTGGCTACGTGGTGGATGGCATCGGCAGCTCGCTGGCCAAGGGCGTCAGTTCGATCGTGATCCTGGTGGCACCGGATATCTCCAACCCATTCTTCGCCAAGGTGATTAGCGGGGTCCGGGAATCACTGGGGCCCAATTACCAGCTGCTCCTCTCGGTCACGGACTCAGGTGAATTTCCCAAGGCTGCTGATGTCCGGAAGCTGATGTCCCTGCGACCGGCAGGGCTTTTGGTTGATGCCCCGAATGCCGGGTTCCTGGCGGACCTTTCCGTGGCCGGCCCCCTGGTCCTGCTGGATGCTCCCGGTCTGGAGTCATTTGCGCCGGCCGTGAACCTTGACGTCGCCCAGGGTGCGCGGGAGCTGGCTGCGCACCTTGCCGGGGCGGGCCACCGGCGCGTGGCCTACCTGGACAGCGTTACCGGAACCGCCACGTTCTCCATCCGCCGGGAGGCATTCCTGGCCGAAGCCGCATCACTGGGCATGACCGTGGATCCGGACCATATGCCCGCCACCACCATCGATGTGGGTGCCGCGGCGGCTGTCTTCGCCGACGCGTGGCCGGGCTGGCAGCGCGCGGGGGTGACCGCCGTCGTCTGCGCCACTGACACCCATGCGTACGGGGTGCTGCAGGAAGCCCGCGTGGCAGGGGTGCGCATTCCTGCGGAGCTGGCTGTGGCGGGGTTCGATGACCTGCCGTATTCGGCGACCAGCAGTCCGGGCCTGACCAGCGTGCACCTGCCGGCGGCGAGCCTGGGGCTGAAGGCTGGTGAGCAGCTGCGCCGGCTGATGGAAGGGCGGGCGTTGGAGCAGGAGGAACTCGTCCTGGAAAGTTCCCTGGTGGTGCGCGGCTCCACGTCGGCAGGCGAAACGTAGCGGCGCCGGCGGGTTCCTGTCGGACCCCGGCCGTAAGCTGGGATTATGCCGAGTAACTGGGAGAGTCTGGACGCGTCGCAGCGTGAGTCGGTACAGCACAATGTGGAGATCTACGAGCGCGTCCGCCCTGCCCTGAAGCTCATCACCCGGGACGTCCTCCTGACCCTTCGGGACATGCTCAAGGGCACCGAGGTGACGCCGCTGTTCGTCAGCGGGCGCACCAAGACGGTGGAGTCTTTCAAGGAAAAGATCTCGCGGACCGAAGAGCCGCTGGAGCCCGGCGGCCCGCGGCTGCTCAAGTTCCCGGACCCGTTCCGGACGCTCAATGACATGGTGGGCATCCGGGTGATCACCAAGCTCCCGGCGGAGAACGCCGTGGTGGCCAACATCATCAAGCGCCAGCGGCAACTCTTCGACTGCCGTGGCGACCGGGAGAAGGACATCGGCTCCATCGAGTCCGGCACCTACGGGTACTCCAGCCGGCACCTGATCCTGCGGACCATCCAGAACGAGGCCGTCAAGGAGTACCAGCAGGTCTTCAACCCGGACGCCGTGCCCAACGGCAGCTACTTCTTCGAGTGCCAGATCCGCACCATCTTCGCCCATGCGTGGAGCGAGATTGAGCATGACATCAGGTTCAAGGCCGAGGATCCGCGCGCGTGGACACCGCACTTCGACCGGCAATTCACGGCCACCGCCGCCATGCTGGAGACCGTGGAAACGGCCTTCGCGGACCTGCATGAACGGTACGAGGAAGTCCGCAGCTTCTGGGACATGGACGGGGAGGGCGCGGCAGCCCTCACCCCGAACCGGATCCGCGACGTCTGGCGGACCCTGCTCCCGCACGTTGACCGGAAAGTGGACGACGACTGGGGCTGGGCCGCGGAACTCCTGGCCGCCCACGGCCTCAACCAGACCGTGCAACTGGCCGGCCTGCTCAGCGCCAACCGGATCACCGAGGTCCGCAAAGCCTTGGACCACCGCTACTCCCCCGGCCCCGACCGGCTGATGGATGACCTCCTGCTGTGGCAGTACGGCACCAAGCACATCGACCTCACCGCAGAACCGGCCGACGCCGTCCCGCACCCCCGGCGCGACAGCCTCCTGCGGCGGCTGCGGCAGATCGAGCGGTACAGGATGACGAAGGCGTAGGGGTTCGTCTTAGGAGCATTTGGCTGGCTCCATGGGGCGATCCCCTCTTCCCAGGCCGTTCAGGAAAGGCTGTGGACTGCCCCGGCCCAGCGGGGGCCGGAGACGGCCCGGCGGACCGCCCTGGCGCGTGCGTGGAAGTCGATCTTTGGCATTCGCGGGTAATCGTCAGTGCGACTGCCTGGATCAATCAACGTGGCGGGCGGGGCCGCATTGGCGGCTGTTGTGCATTGATCGGCGATCAGTCCCATGCCGGCGTATTCGCGCACAGCGGCGATGCCGGCAACGGCGTCGGTCTTGGTGGCGAAGGGCTTGGACACTGCCATAACGGTTCCATCGGGTGCTGTCAGCCGGAACCTGAACGCTGATTCTGCGTCGATAAATAGTTCGAACATTCCTGCCATTGCGATCCTTTCGTCTTCGGGATCTTGACGCGGCACCGTTGCCGCCAGACAGGCACGAGGCATCGTTGCCTTCGTTTTCCCTGGTAGATCCCGCCGTCCAAATTTTCATCAATTCAGCATGCGTTCCTCGAGTTTCTCGTGGGACCGCTTGCCGGCGCAAGATGTTCCCCGGCATCCGGTAGAAGTGATCAGCTGCTCTCGGGTGCGGGCGCACTTGCTTTCACGAGCCGGCGTCGGCCCGCGGCATGTCGTCAACACATGTTGACCCGACCTCCATGCGTCAACTAATGTTGACGCATGGAGGTGGAGCGGATGAAGACTTTGGTTGCATCCATGGACGGGAAAGGACCGGCTGAAGCCCTGCAGGCGGTCGCCCAGCTGCAGAAGGAAGTCGGGCGCGCGGAAGCGTCCTTGGTCAGGAAAGCCCGGCAGGCCGGCCTCTCCTGGGAAGCCATCGCCCTGTGCCTGGGCGTGAGCAAGCAGGCCGTCCACCGCAAATACGGGAAGCGGTAGACGCTGTTTCCCGACCCTGGGCTGCGGCCGCCGAGGTAGCTTGTGCCTTACGTAACGTCCATTATCGGCGTTCTTGGCACCCGAGGGGAGTGCCCGACAGAACCCCCTTTGCTAACTGCCGATGAGGGTTCTGTTGGTCGGCTGCAGGCCCGCGAAAGTAGATGTATCCAAGTCAGGACAGTCCTGCTGCGCCAGTGGTCCTGAGGTCACGTCTCCTGACCGTTCATGGCAATGTGTTGTCCCAATGGTCACGCCAGTTCCCGTAGTATCCGTTGGTTACGTCTTCGGACGGGTTATGCCAATGCCGTCCGCTCGTCGGCAGAGGCGGTAGCCGATCCTCGTCTTGGGCAGACGTGGGTGTTTTTGGGCACTGGTTGGCTGGCGGCTTACGAGTCTTTGCCTGCACTGAAAGTGGTTTTATAGGTTTGGGCTGCTGGGTCGGTGCCGGCCGCTTCGGGAGATATTTTCTCGCCCCTTGATGTACTCCAGGTCCGCGCCGACCCCTTTGAAGCCCGCTGAGCCTTTGTGGATGCGGGAAAGGTCTAGCAGCTCGGCCTCGCGCCAATACCTGCGGAGCAAGGTCTCTGCGCCCGGGTATTTCATACCTTGGGCCATGATCAGCGCGTGGCCGGCTTCCGCCAGCAGTTGCAGTCGTGCCACTTCCAGGTCGGCCGGGGTAGCTGTCTTGCCGTAGACGTCGGTCAGGGCGCACCACGTGTGGAGCAGCGCGTCGAGAAGGTCTTCGTCCTTCAGCGTTTGGAGAACCTTTGAGTTGCTGAGCTCCAGAATGTCCATAACCAGTGCGTTAGGCATTGTGGTGGAGTGCACAGGGCTAAGCCGAAGAAAGGCCTCGACCCTCGCGGCTGTTATGCCGTAAGCCCTCAGCCAGCCGAGTACCGCCTGAGACGCCCCGCTGCCCGGGAGACGCTCTTCTTCATAAGTCGCTGCGGTCCACTGGATGAAGAGCGCGTATGGGTGTGACTTCATGGTTACCTCCTGTGTTTGAAGGCGTCTGAGACGCCGGAAATGCTGGAAAAGGGCAAAAGAAAAGGACCGTCCGGGAGACGGTCCTTGAGGGATGACTATTGAGGCTGATTTGGGGTGGTGAAGAGGCTGGCTCCTTTCGGTACTTAAAGAGAAGAACCCCTGCGTTTGCAGAGGTTTAAGGTTGTATCTGGCTACGCTCACAGCCCAAGTTGTATCTACTTCTCACCGTAGCAGTCGCTCCAAATCTAACTGACGACGCAGATCACCAGCGGGGGTTTTCCCGCTCCGCAGAAGACGATCCTTGGCAAAGAGCGGAACCTGTTGAGCTATTTCTATCTAGCCTCAACTTCCGTTTCACATGCAAACTTCTGCGGCTGCCGTCCTGTGCGCACGGACGTTCGACGCCAGGTCGCTTATGAGCATGCACGGCGAATTTCCCTCGTGGACGCTGGCCGTCGCTTCCGGAGAACCAGAGTGGGCGACACCCCAGCCACCACTGCCGACAACACCGACAAGACGTCACGCACTCCCCAGCTTTATAGAATCTCCATTATCGGCGTCGTTCATTATGAACGGGGTGTCCTGACGATCCCCATCCGGCACGGCCTCGGTCCCGGCATCACAGCTCAAAGCCCCTGTGGGCCGTGCTTAGGGCCTGGCTGACATTTGCTGTCAGCCAGGCCCTAAGCAGCCTCGCCGTTCTCGGAATCTGCCCACATAACGCCAAAGACGCGATTCCCGTCCATGGCCCCGGGCTGACTGGTTGTGGCATCTTCTGCTTCTTGAAGGGTCTTGCCTATGGCGGCAAAGTGTTGTGTAGCGTCGACAATCCGGCCAGCACGCCCGGCCCGACAGGAACTTCTATGCATGGGATCGAAGGTCCACTCGATGTCGATAGAAGCGTCCCGTGCGTCGAAGCGTCAGCCGCCCCCGTTGGCGGTGTAGCCCTCGGCGATCAGACCGTGGAGATGATGGAGCGATGAATCATCAGCTAGGGCGGCCCCCCGGACCCAGCTGAACGCTAGTGCGGCGAGGAAAAGGTCGCGGCCACGCACCGAAGGGGATGCCTTGCCGTCACGCTGAGCGGCGGCCAAGAACTCGTCGGTGTACTCAATAAATCCATAGCAGGTCGTCGCGAGTGGATTTTGTTCTTCCAGCAACGCGTTGCGCAACGGCTCAGGAAGACCGTCAAAGGCAGCGAAGTAGCTCTCGAGGGCCGCCAGCCAGAGCTTGAGCGCGGCACCGCTGTCGGCGAGCGTTTTGATGCGGGTGCGTTCGCCATCGAGCCGAGTGTTACGGTCCTGCAGGAGTTCGGCGAGCAGGTCATCTCTCGTGGGAAAGTGACGATACAGGGTGGCCGAACCCACCCCTGCGCTGCGCGCGACTGTTTCCAGTGAGGCATTCACCCCATGGTTGCTGAAATGCTTCTCAGCTTGGTTGAGGATCTCCGAACGGTTCCGCTCCGAATCAGCACGGGGACGTCGGCTTTGCACTCCGCCAGCATAAATCACAGGGCTCGCCTCTCATCCAATCCGCACACCTCATTAGAGCGCATTCTGTACGTCGACAGCCTGCTCGCGCGGGAGCACTGCCGTCTACCAACCTCAAAACTATACGCCCTGTAACCGCAGGCGTACGCGGTAGGGCGAGCGGCACGAGAGCCACCCCAGGGGGCGGGCCAAGTAATTGCTGACTGCACGCCGGACGCGTTCGGTGGCCATTTTTAGGATGCCCCGCCATGCAGTGTCCTGCTCGTGCATTAACGATGATCCTTTCGCTGGCGGCGAAAGCGGCAGGTACGCAACTTGCTAAACGGGGCATGACTCCGTTTATATATATGGGGGCACCCCCCGTTTATAGCCGGCCAAGAGATCGGTGCGGAAGGTAACCCGTTCAGGAAGCGAGCACCCGCATGACCACAAGCGTCACCTCATCCGTTCCGGGCTCGGAACCGGACCCCATCGTCCCGTCCGAGACTGCTGCAGCTCCACCGGTTAGCGAGGAGGTTCGCACGAGGACGGGCCTTTCCCGCGGGGACAAGCTCGTCCTAGGCATCCTGATGGCGTCCGCCTTCATCGTCCTTACCAACGAGATGCTGCTCGGAGTCGCAATCCCGACCCTCATCACGGATCTAGGCCTAACCGCGTCCACGGCTCAGTGGCTTACAACTGGCTACCTGCTGGTGATGGCGGTGCTGATACCAACCACCGGCTACATCATGCGCTCGTTCCATTTACGGACGATCTACCTGACATCGATGTCGCTGTTCATACTTGGGACTGCCCTCGGCGCCGTCGCACCCGGATTCGGCCTGCTTTTCACCGGCCGGATCGTCCAGGCCGTCGGAAGCGCGGTGTTCCTCCCCCTGCTCATGTCGACCACGATGCGACTGGTCCCCGTGGAGCGCCGCGGTCGGTTCATGGCAATGGTCGTCGTGATCACCTCCGCCGGCCCGGCTCTGGCCCCGGGCATTTCTGGCCTGGTCCTATCCCAGCTTGGATGGCGGGGGCTCTTCTTCGGCATGCTTCCACTGGCACTGCTCGTGCTCGTGCTCGGTGTACTAAAGCTAAAAAACGTCACCACCCCCGAACCGGGCAAGGTGGACGTTTTTTCCGTCATGCTGTCGGTTGTCGGGTTCGGGGCTCTCATCTACGGCTTGGCAACTATGGGCGAGTCGATCGGCGGCCACCCTGTGGTTCCGCTCTTCGTGCCGATCACCGTCGGGGTCATGGGGATAACGGGATTCATCGTTCGCCAGGCGATCTTGCAGGGCAGTGGTGAGCCGCTGCTCGACCTCCGCATCTTCCGCGCCGGCGGCTTCGTCCTTCCGCTCGCAGCGATGCTCGGACTGACCCTCACCGGTTTTGGTAGCGGAGTAATCTACCCACTGGTCCTGACCAGCATCCGCGGACTCGAGCCGCTCAACATCGGTTTCCTCCTCATCCCCGGAGGTGTGACTGTAGCCATTGTCTCGGCCATCGGAGGGCAGGTCTATGACCGTGTCGGGCCTCGTCCGCTTGTTATCTCCGGTGCGCTCATCGTGGCCGCGTCATTCGCCATGATGATGCAGGTGACTTCCGAGACCACAACTGGATTCATTGTGGCTGCGAACATCATCATGTTCGTTGGGCAGGCATTGATGTGGACCCCACTGACGACGGCCGCCCTGTCGGCGCTCACACCAGCCCTTTATCCCTTCGGCAGCGCCGCATTTGGAAGCATCCAGCAGCTCGGTGGCGCCGTCGGAACTGCAGTGCTCATCTCCGCATACTCCCTGGGAGCAGGGTCCAGCCATACGGGTTCGTTGACTCTCGAGCAGGCGGTTTCAGCAGCGCAGGCTGCATTCACTGCCGGGCTCGTCATCGCCTGCCTCAACTTCTTCGTTGTCCTGTTCGTCCGCCGGCCCGCCCCGATGCAACGCAATACTGACCGGAACCTGGCGTAGGTTCCGCCTGTCGCTTTACCCTTCGAAAGGAATTCCTCATGACCATCCTTGTCAGCGGCGCAAGTGGCCGCCTTGGCCGCCTCATCCTTGAACGCCTTATTGCCCGCGGTGTTGCGGCCTCGGACCTCATCGCCGGTGCACGCTCGCTGGGAAAGCTGGAAGACCTGCGCGCGCGGGGCATCCGGACCGTCGCCTTCGACTACGATGATCCGGCGACACTGAGTAAGGGGCTTAAGGGTGTCGATCGACTTGTCCTCGTGTCGGTCTCCCAACCTGACACACCTGTGACACAGCATGATGCGGTCATTCGGGCTGCAGCCGCGGCGGAGGTCAGCGCACTTGCCTACACCAGCGTTTACCGCGCCTCTGAGAGCACGCTTCCGCTGGCTCCCATACACGCCGCTGCGGAGCGAGCCATCACCGCTACAGGTCTTCCCGCCGTGATTTTGCGGAACAACTCCTACACGGAGCTCTATCTCGGACCCGTCATCCGAGCACAAGAGACGGGCGTCATTACATCCGCAGCGGGCGGGGGGCGCATAGCCGCAGCAACGCGCCCCGACTTCGCTGAGGCCGCTGCCGTTGCCATCACCGACGACGCATATCTCGGTCGAACCCTTGAGCTCTCGGGCGACACGGCATTCACCCACGCAGATCTCGCAGCGGCAGCTGCGGAAATTTGGGAGCGCGAGGTCACGTACCGGGCACTGTCCGAGGAACAACTGATTGCCGAGTTCTCCACCATGGGACTCGACGAGAAGACCGCGAAGCTCCTCGCCGCGATCGATGCTTCAATCGCAGCCGGGTACCTCAACTCCTCTGACCGCACCCTGAGCGAAATGATCGGCCGCCCGACCACATCCCTGATAGACGCACTGCGCTCCGGTCTCTGACCCGACTGCCGGAGCCGTCGTGCCAGTCATCCGCAGTCTTGCAGGAACCCCCCAACCAAAACAGGAGTACACCATGTCCCAACGCACCGACCGACCCCCCGTTGACCCCGCTCTCCAGGAAGTCCTCACGGCTCTTGCCGAACAACTGCCGCCATCAATGACCGAGGAAATGATCCCAATGATGCGCGCCGGCTCACCGGCAGATGTCATGCCGGAGACAATCGCCGCGCACAATCTCGTGCAACGTGATACCACGATTGACGGCTACGAGGGAGGGCCAATCGTCGTTACAACCATCGCCAGGTCTGATCACGCCGGACGCGGCCCGGGCTTCCTTCATGTCCATGCGGGAGGGATGGTGGCCGGCACTCGGACGACCGGCCTGGCGCCAATACTTCCTTGGATTGTGGAGCATGATGCGGTGATGGTAACCGTGGAATACAGGCTCGCTCCGGAGTTCCCCGACCCGTACCCGGTCGAGGACAGCTACGCCGCACTCGTATGGATGGCCGAGCACGCAACCGATCTCGGCATCGACCCTGACAGGATCATGATCATCGGAGCCAGCGCAGGAGCCGGAATTGCCGCCGGGACGGCGCTGCTCGCACGCGACCGCAGGGGCCCGAACCTGACCGGCCAACTGCTGATCGGCCCCATGATCGACGACCGCGATAGGACCATCTCCACCGAACAATACGACGGCATGCCACCCTGGGACCGGAAGAGCAACCGTATGGGTTGGAAGGCTCTGCTCGGTGACCGCAGCGGAACAGACAACGTCTCCATCTATGCCGCACCCGCCCGGGCCACAAACCTCACCGGGCTTCCGCCCACCTACATCGACTGCGGATCCGCAGAAGTGTTCCGGGACGAGGACGTCTCCTACGCCAGCGCACTCTGGGCGGCCGGCGTGCAGACAGAACTCCACGTCTGGGCCGGAGGCATCCACGGCTTCGACTTCGTGGCACCGGACGCCGCAGTCTCCCGCGCAGCTCGCGCAGCACGCACTGCCTGGGTGGCTCGCCACCTAGGAGACAAGTAGCCCGGCGGCGCCGCACACCTTCAAAGGGTGCCGGTCCGATCTTCACCCGGACGGACGAATTGCCAGATTCGTTGTTTTCCTCGCCGATGAAAACCAGGCCTCGCATATCACCGGACAGGTCTGGTTCGTCAAAGCCGATCGGTCGGTTAGCGCAGCAGGCGGACCATCGCCGCGCGCCGTGGGATGAGCAAACTGGCGCCAGAAGCTCCCGGCCGGCTCGCCGCCCCTAGGTGTAGGTTGACTCGCAAACCCTGCCAAGGCCGCGTCTGTTGTCACCCCGGCGCGAAAGGCCGGCGCCCGCCCATTGAACCAAGATCTGGTTGAAAAGGAGTCGCCGCCAACGCCCCACGGTCGGCACGAGGATAGTTCGGATCTACAGACTGTGTCCCTCCGCCGCCGTCATGCTGGCCACGCCTGCATCGAGCCGTCAGCCGTCTAGAGGCCCGGGACTGTCGCAGCCCTTCGTGATCGGATTGCGGAGGTGACGAAACGATGAGTCTTCAACTCCGGGCCGGCACCGAGGGAGAGTCCCTTTTCTCAGTCTGAGTTGCCCCTGGGGGTTCGGGGACGTGTTCGGTGAAACCGCAGTACCTCGCCGCGCTCGTACTTTTCCGGGCACGCGGTCGCACCTCAAATTAGGAGCCTCTTTTACACAAGCCCAAGGGCTACTCTCAGTCAAAGAAGGGGGTTGCTATTTTATACAAATAGCACCCTATTTTCTGTTCACCCTGAAATGGTGTAGGAGCATCGCTACGTCATGCTCTGACGAGTCTGTCAGGAATCGTCCACGCCCTCACACTTTAGCGATCCAAGGGAGCATCGTTATGAAAGAAGCAAAGACCCGCGCCAACCGCGCATTGATTGGGTGCATCCTTCTAGTTTCAATGAACTTCGGCACCTTCATCGTGCTCTCGAACTACATCGGCGGGCTATCCGTGCAGTTCAGCGCAACGGTCGGCCAGATTATCTTGCTATTCTCTATCTCATCGATTGGCAGCTTAATCGCAAACCTCAGCCTTGCGCCCATGTTCCGACGCATGAGAATCCGCTCAATTCTACTGATCGGGATCTCCTGCTATGCGGCCTTCTTCCTCCTTATGGCTTTCTCGACCTCGCTTCCGCTGCTCTATGTCGCTGCCCTGCTCTTCGGGATGGGTGTGGCTGGCTGCGGATTCGTCGTAGCCCAGGCCGTCATCATGTGGTGGTTCGTTCGCGGTGTTGGGAAGAAGATCAGCTATCCCTCCATCGCCTACCCGCTGGTTTCCCTTGCTCTCTCCCCGGCGATTGCCTGGGGTATTGAGTCGGCTGGTTTCACTCCGACACTCTTGGTGCATGGGCTCGTTTGCGTTGCGGTGATGCTGTTTGCTGCTCTTGCGCTCATCCCTGAGCGACCCGAATTCTACGGACTGACCGCGTACGATCCCGCACCGGGAACGAGGCTTGATGCCTCCTCGGCCGAAGTTCGGGAAGCCATCCGGGAGGCATCTGTAACAGGAGCGGAAGCGCCCTCCAACTCTGTGGTCAGCATGCCATCAGTGGAATCACCGGCAGGAATGACACTCAAGCAAGCATTGAGGACGCCTTCGTACTGGTTGGTGAGCGTCGCCGTATTCTTGATCGTCGGTGTGGCCACGGGGTTCGGTGGACAGGCTGTCGTAATTTTCGAGACCGCTGGCGGCGTTACAGCCATCGCTGCCGCTCTTATTCTTTCCGTGAAGAACCTCGCTGCAATGGCCTGGAACTTCGCCTATGGTGCTCTGGCTGACCGTATCGGCGGTAGTTCCGCCGGTCTTCTCTTCGGCTTGGGCGTCATGGTCTTCAGTTCAATTGCGGTATTCGTGTCCGGGACGGGGGGAGCGATCTTCATCGCTGCGAGCCTCGCGATCACGCAGTTCGGGGGAATGTACGCCGCCATAATTCTCCCCCGGATGTTCGGGCTGAAAGAGTTCGGAAGCATTCTTGCTTCAATCAACGTGAGCGCAGCACTCGGTGGCGCCGTCGTCGGAGCTCTCGGTGGTCTTATCTACGACGCCACGCTCAGCTACACAATGTACTTCATCTTTTTCGCAGCAGCGGCGGCAGCTATGGTGGTCCTCCAGGTCATGGCTACACGCCCGCGAGCCCTGAATCGCCTTGCGGAGACAGCTGCCGCGGAGCCAATCGAGGAGCGAATCACAACCTGACTTCCTGAAGGAATGGCCACGTGGTCGCCGAGCAAACCTGAAGATTTCTAAGACAAGCCGGATCGATACGTCGCTTCTTTGAGAACCCCGCGAAAGTCGTAAGTATCTGCGTGGACTGAGCCTCAAGCCGAACCCGCTTCGTCCGAATGATCGGGGATTTGCGCACGTTGACCCGCCTACGACGAACGCTTCGGCTGAACGCCTTCTTACGCCTCGTCGCGCGCTGTTGCGATGCTTCAACACGAGCACCTTCCGAGGCAGGTGCTCTTGTTGAAGCACTGGCGTATGCGGCTGTTATGACCGGCCGCACGCAGGCAATACTTCTTCGCCATCCGAAGTTCAGGGCGGGCACATGCAGATACCAACCTGGAATTCAACCGAGTAGCCTCCCTCGAGACCCACTTCGGAAAATACAGGCCTACACGCGCAAAAGGGTCGGGTCCTGACCGGACTGGTCGAGCGGGCCGGTGGGCGCCTATGAGTTGCGGAACGCATTGGCAGAAGGGCGGATTTTCGACCGGGCCACCTGTTGAACTGCCGGCGTAGCCACGTGTGTTAGCGGCCATGAAAAACTGCCCATAGGCGGCCACGAAAGTGCCCACTGATGGCCAGTAGAACTGCCCAGCGGTGGCCATGAGATCTGCCCACTTCCTTTCTTGTCCTGCCGCGTCTTAAGCGGCGGGGGCCTCTCCCCGGGATTTGATGACGGTGTCTAGTCGCATCAAAATTCGCCAGGAAGAGGCCCTGTAT
>NZ_JBHVVN010000016.1:0-102200 GCF_042882685.1 Pseudarthrobacter sp. NPDC058196 | reverse complement strand
GGCCGGAGCGGATGCTCCGGCCGGGCCATCGGCGTCTTGGTTGTCAGTGCAGTCCCTTCGCCTACCGTGTGATCACAGTGAATACCGCGTCCGTCCGGTTGCGGGTGTTTGCGTCGTTGGCCCGTATAGACAGCGATGCGAAGGATGAACCGGTGGACGCCAGTCCTGCGTAGTCACCTACGAAGAACCCTCGGGACGAGGGCGCCGTCATCATGTCGGATGGGCCATGAACGTGTGTCTCGCCCCCGAGAGTAAGCGGTCCCACAGGGGAGGAGGTGAACCAGTAGTCCGTTGGCAGCGTGCTGGTGTTCCCGGCGGTGAGGCTCCGGAAGTCGTAGTACGCCACCGCGACGTTCCCGCCGGCGACGCGAACGCTGGGGGTGAAGGCTGGGACCCCATGGGGAGTGTTGGCCCGCTGCGGTGCGCTCCAGGTCACGCCGCCGTCAGTCGACGTCGCCATCGCGACTTCGTCGTAGTGGCCGCCATTGAACCGTGAGTCCTGCCATACGACGTACAGTTGCCCGGTGGCGGGATCGATGGCCGGTTCCGGGATGATGTCGCCAGTCCGGACGGGCGCGCCCGTGTTGGGATCGGTAACCCCAACAGTGTTCAGCTTCGCGATGACCTGCGGGGCCGTCCAGGTGGTGCCACCGTCTGTCGACTTGGTGTAGGCCACGTTCATCCCGTGCAACTTGTCTATACCGTTTTGTCCCGTGCCCAGGATGAGGTCGAAGAAGTTATACAGTGTCCCGTCCGGGCCGATCACGATCTGGTTGCCGATGGTCTGCTGTTTGTTGGCGGTGGGAACGATGACCGTCGGGGTGCTCCAGGTGACGCCCGCGTCTGTGGTCTTGGAGAAAAGCGTCGGTCCCGTGTAGGCGGCAGCATGGGCCGCTGACCGCGGATTGTCGGTCGGTGACACAAGACGATCCCACACCGCATAGGCCGTGCCTGGAATCGCGGGGTCGGCCGTGACCGACTCCTTGTCATTGAAGAACTGGGCCGACCCGAGGTCTTCAATCAAGGACTTCGGCGGGCTCCATGTTGCTCCGCCATCGCGCGAGGTCGAGGCGAGAACGGCATTGTCGTAGCCCACACCCTGGAAGGAGATGGATACCGAATATGCCGTGCCGTCCGGTCCGATCGAGACCCAGGGGTCGGACGCGCGGTCGTAGCGGGAGGGTCCGCCGGGGGCGCACGCCGTGAACGGCTGTGCTGCCTCACTCCAGGTCTTGCCCCCGTTCGTGGAGTATCCGGCCACGAGGCCGTGCGCGCCGCCGTCGGACCAGCGGTCCTGCTGCCAGACGCCAATGATGTTGTTGGAGCGTTGCGGATTGACGGCGACCCACGGCTCGACCTCGGCGTTCGTGTAGTTTACTGCGCCGGGCGCAGAGCCTGCCGTGCAGGTTGAGAATGGGCTGGCTCCGCTCGGAACCGTCAGGGGTGTGAGCGTCGCGGCGGCGGCTCCGCTCATGTTGAGCATGAGCGCTGCCGGCAGCATGGTGAGCAATGCGGCTCCGCGCGCGTATCTGTGGATCACGGGAGTTCTCCTACCTGGGAAGGGTATGGTGCGGCGACGGCCGAAGGGGCCGCTGAGTGCCGGCGCGTTCCGAGGGCTAACCTTAGGAGCCATCGAACGCCCGGCATGAGGGCACAAAACCGGCGCTGCGGTGAAGCCCGCTGAGCCGGGGTTGGACGCGTCCGCCGTTCGTGGGAGCGGGCCACAAGGTCCGTCCCTGGGTCCGTGCTCGCAGCGGATCGGTGTGCGGAAGGCCGTGGATTCGGCGACGCCGCTTGTCCATGCAGTAAAGAGCACCATAAGCTTGTTCGCCACGCAAGGGGCTTCGGTTGGCGAACCCGGTAGGCGACATGCGTCAGATCCATGCGCTGCCGGGAACACCTGGCGCCCCGCCGTCGTTGTTTCCGTTGGTGTGCCCTCCCGGTGCGCCGCCCGCCAACCGAAGGACACCCCTTGACTCCTCGCACCATCGTGATCACCGGCGCCAGCGACGGTATCGGCGCGGCAGCCGCCAGGACGCTGGCCAAGGAAGGGGAGCGGGTGGTCGTCGTCGGCCGGTCTGCGGAAAAGACCCGCGCCCTGGCTGCTGAGATCGGTGCGGACCACCACCTGGCCGATTTCGCCGACCTGTCGCAGGTGCGCGCCCTGGCCGACACCCTGCGCTCCACCTACCCGCGCATCCACGTCCTGGCCAACAACGCCGGCGGCATGATGGGCAAGCGCACGCTCACCGTGGACGGCAACGAGCTGACCTTCCAGGTCAACCACCTCGCGCCGTTCCTGCTCACCACCTCCCTGATGGACACGCTGACCGCCAGCAGCGCGAAGATCATCAACACGGCCAGCGCCGCGAACTTCTCCGGCAAAGTGGACCTGTTCGACCTCAACGCAGAGCACGGGTACCGCACCTTCCGCGCCTACGGCACGGGCAAGCTGGCCAACATCCTCTTCACGTCCGAGCTCCACCGCCGCTTCCACGAACAAGGAATCACGACGGCGGCCTTCCACCCGGGCGTGGTGCGCACCAACTTCGCGGCGGACTCCACCAGCCCCTTCCGGCACGCTTACAAGAGCGTGGCCAACCGCTTCATGCTCAGCCCGGACCAAGGGGCCGACACCATGCTGTGGCTCATCAACGGGACTGCCGGCACCGACTGGATTTCCGGCGCCTACTACGCCAAGCGGGCCCTGGCCAAAGCCAACCGCCAGGCCTACGACGCTGACTTGGCTCGCGGGCTGTGGGAGAAGAGCGAAGGACTGGTTGAAGCCGCCGCCTGACCCGCTGGGTTACTCACATCCCACGCCGTCGTGATCTGCGTCCAGTCCGTAGATGTCGCGGCCGATAACCTGCACCGGGCCACGGACGTATGCGGGTCCGTTGCCGCTTCCGCCGGCACAATCGACGTCGGAGGCGATGGGAACGCATCCTGAATAGTTTGGATCGCAGCCGGGATTTGTTCCGGGAGCGGCTGGGGCCTGCGGTGCAGGGGCCTTGGCAGCTGTTGCGGCTGCCGCTGCCGCCTGGGCTGCGGCAGCCTGCTGGGCGGCCTTCGCATCAGCGGCCTGCTGGGCTGCTGCGGCCGCATCGGCAGCGGCTTTATCTGAAGCGGCCTTGTCGGCTGCGGCTTTATCTGCGGCAGCCTTGTCGGCGGCGGCCTTATCGGCAGCCGCTTTGTCGGCCGCCACCTTTGCCGCAGCGGCGGCAGCAAGCTTCTCTGTCAGGCGCTTTGACTGCGTGGCTTCGAGCCACACCAACCGGCCCGATTCGTCCTTGGTGCAAACATAGGTGGTGCCAGCTGAGATCTGCTGCCCGCTTACGGTACTGCACGTTGTACCGGCAATAGGTGTTGCCGTGGGTGTTGCGGTGGCGGATTCGGTGACCGGCCCAGCCGCTGCGGTCAGGGAGGCGGGGGATCCCCCACAGCCTGTCAGCACAAGAATGGCGGCCGCGGCAGCCACCGCCGCCAAGGTCTTGTTCCGCCCCGTCCGCGGGGCAGTGCCCACATGCGTGCCGTCTTCTCGGCTGTTCGATGGCATGGCAGATCTGAAAGGTGCAGGCATGATTCCCCCAAATGCTTTGTGCTGGCTGCGAATGCATGGCCAGCGTAGCGTTGCAAACTCTGGCAAAACGGGTTAGGCACAAATCTTGATGGTTTCTTTGGATAATGCCTGAAATTACCCACCTCAAGGATTCCGGGAATGTCTGACGACGCCGGAATGCGCCACTTATCAGCGCACTGGCAGGTGCTGGCCCCGTGGTGACGGGTGCCTTGGTCCTGTCCCTGGCGTATAAGTGACGCATTTCCGGCGACGCGGACCTACAAGCGTCGCAGGACGGGTCAGCGGCCGGAGTTGTCCGATCCGCTGCCCTGCACGTTGCCGTGGTGGCTGATGGAGGCGACGGCGCCGGACTGTTCGTCCAGGAGCACCTTGTCGTTGCGCTCATGGTGGAAGTTGAACATCGCGTCCACCGATCCTGCCGTCGCGTCGGCCGAGGAGTCACCGATCTGGCCGGTGTGCCAGTTGTCCTCGATGAACCGCAGAATGGAGGCCTGGTCCGTCTGGGTGTGGTCCACGAAGTTCTTCTTCGCGTACGGGGAGATGACCACCAGCGGCTGGCGGGGGCCGGGGCCGCACCGGTCGGCGTAGCCCCCTGCCACCGGGACGCCGTTGGCCGCGGCGTTCAGGCACCATGCGGCGTCGTCGGATCCGGTGGAGGCGTTCTTCGGCTGGGCGGCGACGTGGTCGTACCAGCCATCGGAGTCGTCATACGCGAGCACGACGGCGGTGTTGTCCCAGTTCTTGGACTGCTGGATCTGGTTGACGGTCTTGGTGACGAAGTTTTGCTCGTCCACCGGATCCGAGTACGCCGCGTGCCCGTCCTGGAACTCCGAGGCCTTGAGGAAGGACACGGCAGGCATGTTGTCGCTGTCCACCACCTTGCTGAAGTCGGCAAGGTCGTACTGGTGGTTGGCCTGGCCGTTGTGGCCGATCTCCGCGTCCGAGGCCGGGGCCACGTGGTGCGGGTTGGCGGTGGAGGCGTAGTACTGGAACGGCTGGTGGTGCGGGGAGTAGTCCACCACGGACGCGCCGGCGGCGTTGGTGTGGGAGGCCAGGCAGGATGCGGGAGTGCTGCCGTTCGCGGTGGTGGTGGGGGCGAAGCCGCCCTGGAACCAGCCCCATGACGTTCCCTGGGCGTTGAGCAGGTCGCCGATGTTCTTGCCCGTCATGCCGGCCAGGTTGTTGGCCTTGGCGTGGCTGCTGTTCGAGCAGTCGTCGTAGACAGGGTCGGGGTCGTTGATCACGGTGCCCACACCGTTGGCGTCCGGCTGCCGGACCGCGCTGCTGCCCCCTGCCGGGGTGGCGGTGGGCTGGCCGGCGGCGTCGTATTCCTTGACGCCATGGGTTTGGCCCGAGATCAGGTTCAGCGCGCCCGGCGTTGAGGGGCCGAAGACAGTGCTGAAGTGGTTGTCGCTCATCGCGTAGTTCTGGGCGTAGTTCCACATGCCGGTGACGGTGTTCCCGTCGTAGTAGTCCATGGTCAGGCCGGGGCGTCCGTACTGGTTGGCTCCGCACGCGTCGCGGCTGGTGAACTGGACGAACTTGTCCATCGCCCCGCCGTTGTAGGCGTTCTGTTCGGCTTTGTAGCCGTGGTCCTGGTCGCACGTGACGGCCTGCATCGGGGACAGCCGCGAGGGCTGGACCGAATTGGGGTTTTTCGGTGCCAGCAGTCCTGCATTGGCCAGGGTGTTGATGTCCTTGGGCGTATCCGTCGACGCGGTGAATTTGGCCGCCGGGGCACCGGAGCCCTGTTGGGTTTCGCCCGCGGTGTTGGCCGCGTTGGGGTAGGTGGCGAAGTAGTGGTCGAACGAAACGTTCTCCTGGAAGAGGACCACGACGTGCTTGATCGGCGTCGCCGTGTCGTCGTGCGTGCCGGCGGTGGCCGGGACGGCGCCGAAGCCGACCAGCCCGGCCGTCAATGCGGACGCGGCCAAGGCAGCCGCGCCGGTGGCAGCGGTAACGCTTTTCCTGGTGAATCTGGGTGCCGGATAAGGCATGGGGTGTCCAATCATTCCTGTGGGGTGCACCGCCGGGGCCTGCGGCGGGTGCGGGGGAGTGCTATTTCGCGGCGTCGGCTTCGTAGGTGAGGATTTCGGTGCCGTTGCCTTCATCGCCGTTGTCGGGGGCCACCGTCATGGTGAGGTGCCCGCCGTTGGCGGTCATTTTGAACGGGTTCCGGGTGGCCACGTGCCCTGCGGTGGACCACTGCTGGAACGGGACCTCACGGGTCACCTCGTGGGACGTCAGGTCGATCATCGCCATGCCGCCCAGTTCATAAGTGGCTGCCTTCCCGCCGGCCTGCGGTGTCTGCGGGAGATTGGTCACTCCGGCACAGAGCATCTTCGCGTTGGGAACGTACTCGCAGTCCTGGTAGTCGATGAAGTAGTTCGGGTTCTCCCAGGTGGAGAGCTGCTTGCCTTGGAGGTCCCATTCGGCGAACCGCCGGGAGCCCCAGGTGTTTCCCACGAGGTGGCCGGTCTGCTTGTCCAGCACGATACCGCCGAAGTGGTCCTTGACCTCGAACTGCTTGTGGACGTCCAGGGTGTCAGCATCCACCTTGTAGATGATGGCGCTGCTGTCCGGCCGGTACTGCGCCACCGGAACCCAGACGTTGGTGCCGTCGAAGTCGATGCCGCCCGGATGGTACATGTCACCCTCGCCAAGGATGATGTCCTTTTGCAGGTTGCCTGCCTTGTCCATGACGAACAAGTGGCCGATGCCCTTGCCGGGCGTGCGGTCGTAGCCGCCCTGCGGGGTGGGGTATTTGACCGTGGGCTCGAGGATCTGGACGGCGGACAGGAAGATGTGGTCCTGGCTGTAGGCGATGCCCTCGGTGTGGTACGTGGGGAAGTTCAGTTTCAGCTTGGACGTTTGCTGCCAGGCGGTGGTCCGGGTGACGGAGTCGAAGGCGTCCGCCAGGTCGGTGTTTGTCTCATGGTGGGTGCCGGAGGCGGGGCTGCTGCCGTTGTCCGGGGTGTCCGCTTGTGCGGCCGCTGTACCGGCGGCCGCACAGGCTGCAACGATCAGGGACGCGGCCACGGTGAGGGCGCGTCGTGTGGGTTTCGAGCTCATAGGGCCTCTTAAGGTTGGGGTCTCAACAGGAGCTCTCAAGTTACTAATGGGTAATGAACCGGGCATGGCGCCCCGGTGAACTGCCGTTGTCGCAGGACTGTCCGGTTGACGCGTTTCCGCCGGGAAAACGCGGAAGCCCTTAGCCGTCCTGCCTCGCCAGCGCTTCGCCGATGATGCGTGCCCCGTCCGGGTACGCGCCCGGGTTGGGGCCTGAAAAGTTCAGCCGGATGAAGGCCCCGGCGGGTTCCGCCGGGAACCACTCCGTGCCGGCGGCGATGATCACACCGGCATCTTCGCAGTCGCGCGCCAGCCGCGGGAGGTCCGTGCCATCGGGCAGGCGCACCCACAGGTTCAATCCGCCGCGGGGCAGGTTGTCGATGTGGGCCCGTGGGACGTGTTCGCGGATGCTGGTGGCCAGCAGGTCCCGGCGCGACTGGAGCTGTTGCCGGAGGCTGCGCAGGTGTGTCTGCCAGCCGGGCTGCGTGACCACATCCAGGGCGGCGGCCTGGAGGAGTCCGCTGACGTACATGGATTCGGCCGCACGCTGGCCAAGGATTCGTTCCCGCGCCGGGCCCCGGGCAATAACCGCCGCGATGCGGATGGCGGTGGAGACGCTTTTGGTCAGGGACCGGATGTACACCACGTGGCCGGAATCATCCCGGGTGGCCAGCGGCACGGGATCGGAGGTGATGCCGAAGTCGTGCGCCCAGTCGTCCTCCACCAGGAACCCGCCGTGCCGGCGGGCCACGTCCAGGATTTCGCCGGCGCGTCCCGCCGCCCACTGTGTGCCGGTGGGGTTGGCGTAGTTGGGCTGCACATAGAAGGCGCGGGCTCCGGTCTCGGCGAAGGCGCGGTCCACGTCCGCGGGGTCGGGTCCGTCCGGCCCGGTGGGGACCGGTACCAGGCGCACCCCGGTCTGTGCCGCGGCCAGGATGGCGCCCCAGTACGACGGCGATTCGATGAGCAGCGGCTGCCCGGCTCCCACGAGGGCGCGGAAGATGGAGCTCAGTCCGCTCTGGCTTCCCGGCAGCACGATGACGTCATTGGGCGTGGGCGGCGTGACGCCTACCGGTGTTGCCTGGCCCAGTTCGCGGGCGAACCATTGCTGCAGTTCCGGCATGCCGGCGGCGGGCGGACGCGACAATGCGGCATCACCGCGGGCAGCACGGGCCAGGGCTGCCCGCACCAGCCGCTCGGGGAGCAGCTCCCGGTCCGGATATCCCGAATGCAGCCAGATGGCATCGCCGGGAACGGTGCGCATGGTGCTCGACGAGGACGGCAGCGGCGAGGACGGCGACCGCAGGGCTGCGGTCTGCCAGCCGTAGTCGGACGGACGGGCAGTCCTGACCGCGCGGACGAAGGTTCCGACGCCGGGCCGGCTTTCAATCAGTTCCTGCGCGGCCAGGGCCTGCAGGGCTTTCTGCACCGTGACGGGGCTCGCCTGGTGTTCGGCCACCAATTGCCGGGTAGAGGGCAGCCGCGCGCCGGGAGCCGCGCTGCTGATCCATTGCCGGAGTGCCGCAGTGATGCGCGAACTGCTATCGTTGTTCATGAAAGAACATAGTAGCGCTACTGTCATGGAGCGCCCAGCGATACCGCAGGGACTGTCCGCCGGAGTCTGGTGGGGACTCCTTGGCGTGGCAGCCTTTTCCTTCACCGTACCCTTTACCCGTGTGGCCGTCGCCGGGATCCCCCCGCTGCTCATCGGCTCGGGCCGTGCCGTCGTCGCCGCCGTCCTCGCCGCCGCAGCGCTTGCCTTGACCCGGCAGCGGCTGCCCCGCCGCGGCACCTGGCTGCGCCTTGCCCTCGTGGCCGGCGGCGTCGTCGCGGGCTTTCCGCTACTGACCTCCTATGCCCTCACCGCGGTGCCCGCCGGGCACGGCGCCGTGGTCATCGCGCTGCTCCCCGCGGCTACGGCCACGGTGGCAGTGCTGCGCACCGGCGAGCGGCCGGCCGCCGCCTTCTGGGTTGTCATGGCGCTTGGCTCGCTGGCGGCGGTTGCCTTCGCCTTCCTGCAGTCCGGGGGAGTCGGGCACCTGCAGTGGGCAGACCTGCTGCTGCTCGGAGCCGTGGCCTGCGCCGCCGTCGGATACGCCGAAGGGGGACTGCTGGCCCGTGAACTGGGCTCGTGGCAAACCATCGCCTGGGCGCTGGTCCTGGCCGCCCCGGCCATGCTGGTCCTGGCCGCCCCGGCCATGCTGGTCCTGGCCGTGGCCTCCGTCCTCAGCCAGCCGCCGTCGGCCACGCCTGTCCAGTGGGCGGCCTTCGGCTACCTGGCCGTCGTCAGCATGTTCCTGGGCTTCTTCGCCTGGTACCGCGGGCTGGCCATTGGTCCCATGGCGCAGGTCAGCCAGATCCAGCTCCTGCAACCGGTCCTCAGCATCGGCTGGGCAGCGCTGCTGCTGGGGGAGGAGCTCACCTGGACCACCGTCCTGGGCGCCCTTGCCGTCATCCTCTGCGCCGCCGCGGCCGTCCGTGTCCGACTCAACCGTCCCGTCCGCTAGCCCGAAAAGGAGCACCCGTGTATATTCCCGCCCACTTCGCCGCCGCCCCCGAAACTGTCCACAGCCTGCTGGCAAGGCCCGGCGCCGCAAACCTCATCACCATGACGGACCAGGGCCTGCTGGCAACGCTGCTGCCCGTCGCCTTCAACCCCGGCGTGGGGCCGCACGGTTCCCTGCAGGCGCACATGGCGCGGAACAACCCGCAGTGGTCCAGCCTGCCAACCGGCGAAGCGCTGGCCGTCATCCAGGGCCCCGATGACTACATCTCGCCGTCGTGGTACGCCGCGAAGGCCGAGCACGGGCGGGTGGTGCCCACCTGGAACTACGCCACGCTGCATGTTTACGGCGAGCTGGTGATCCATGACGACGCCGGCTGGCTGGCACGGCACGTCCGGCACCTGACAGGCCTGCACGAAGACAGCCGGGAGCACCCCTGGGGTGTGGACGACGCCCCGGAGAAGTTCATTGCCGGGCAACTGCGGGCGATCGTCGGCGTGGAACTGCTGGTCACCCGGATCGAGGCGAAGGAAAAGCTGAGCCAAAACCGTTCCGACGCCGACGCTGCCGGGGTGGCGGCAGGCCTGCGGGCCGCCGGCCGGGAAGCCGGCGCGGCCGCCGTCGAGCGCGCCCGCAGGAACTGAGATTCACGGCAGGACGAAGCAGCCGGTCAGGCGGCCCGTTCCAGCAGCACCATGACCTCGTAATGCGTGGTCTGCGGGAACATGTCCAGCACCCGCGCCCGCCGCGCGGTGAAGGACGGAAGGGCCGCCAGGTCGCGGGCCAGCGACTGTGCGTTGCAGCTGGAGTACACCACATGCTGCACGTCCGAGGCTTCCAGCCAGCCGCACAGGTCCTTGCCGATGCCGCGCCGGGGCGGGTTAACAATCACCAGGTCCGGCGACTCCTCCGCGGCCAAGGCGAAGGCGGTGGCGTCGCCGGCCTGGAACGCCATTCCCTCCAGGCCTGCCTCCCTGCTGCTGAGCCGGGCCGACACGATTGCCTCCGTGCTGGTTTCAATGCCGGTGACGTTACGGGACGGGGCGGCGCAGTGCAGGGCGAAGCCGCCCACCCCGCAGTAAAGGTCCCAGACGGATGCGGGTGCGAGCTCGTTGACCCATTCGCGGCCCTGCCGGTACAACGCTGCGGCCATCTCGCTGTTGGTCTGGAAGAAGCTTTGCGGGCGCAGGTGCAGGGTGACGTCGTTGACCCGCATGGCCAAAGTTTCCCGGCCGGTCAACAGGATCTCCCGGTCACCTTCCAGCACGGCCTTGTGCTCCGGGTGCAGGTTGACCGAGACCACCTTCACCTGGGGCAGCGCCGCCAGCAGTTCCGGCAGGTGTTTGCGGATGCGCGGCACCACCTGTTCGGAGCGCAGGACCAGGCGGAGCATGACCTCGCCATCGGGGGATTCGGTGATGATGACGTGCTTGAGTTCGCCGGTGCGGCGCGGCACATCGTAGGGTGTCAGGCGGATCCGGCGGATGAAGTTCGCCAGGACCGGGAAGCAGGCCAGCAGGCCGGGGGAGCAGATGCCGCACCGGCGCAGGTCCACGCCGTGGCCGTCGGCGTCGAGGATTCCGATGGTGGGGTTCTGCGCCGTTCCACCGATCACCATCTTGGCCTTGTTGCGGAAGCCTGACTCCCGGCTGGCAACCGGCGGCAGCCATTCGAGTTCCGTGTGTGCGGAGAGGAGGCCCTGGCAGTGGAGTTGCTTGCCGGCCAGCTGTTCGCCGTACGGCATGCCCATGTGGGTGCAGGAACGGCAGGCGCCGGCATCGAAATAGGAGCAGTCCATGACCGGACAAGTTTACCCGCTCGCCTTCGCACCCTCGAGGTGCACGGGCGACGACGGCACGTGGCGGAGTGCCGCCGTCGCCCTCCTTCATGGGCGGGGGAGCGGGATCCGCCGTGCCCTCGGGCCTGCACTTCCTTCGGGGCCCATGACCGCAGCGAGCACTGCAGCCGGTGAGCCGGCAACGAAGGTGGCTCCTTCGTCTTCTCCGGCGCAGCCGTAACCCCAGCTCGCGAATACTGCGGGCATACCGTGGACGGTGGCTCCGGCAACGTCGTAGCTGCGGTCACCCACCATGAGCGGGCCGCCCACGTCCACATTTGCAGCCTGCAGCCTGGCCAGCACTTCGGCAATAACATCCGCTTTGCTCCATCTCGCGTCCAGGTCCGATGCACCGCAAATGGTGGTGAAGTAGTGGTCCAGCCCAAAGCGGCGTGCCATCCGGACCGCCTGGTCTTCGGCTTTGGACGTTGCCACCGCCATCGGGATGCCGGCAAGACGGAGTTGTTCCAGCATTTCCCGAACGCCCCGGTACGGAACCGACTGTTGCACGCCGACGTCCGCATAGGCCTGCCGGTAATGGGTGAGGGCCCGCCGGGCGAGGACTTCATCGCGTCCGAATATCTCCCTGAAGGATTCGAGCATGGGCGGCCCTACCAGGCGGAGCAGATCTGCACCCGGTGGAACCGGCGCCCCCACGGCAGCCAAGGCAAGGGCGGCGCTGGCCGTGACGCCCGGTGCCGAATCGAGAAGCGTCCCGTCCATGTCGAACAGCACGCAACTGAAGGCTGCCGTGCGGGGGTGGAGGCGCTGGTGCCGAAGTATCATCTCTGTGTACTTTCATTCTGGAGCCGGGCCGACTCGTGTCTGCTGTTGGGAGTTCATACGGTGAAGGGTGGACATGGATCGGGCGAGTCTTGATCGGATCGATCAGAGCATCCTGGCGGAACTGACGCGCAATGCCCGCATCAGTCATGCGGAGCTGGCAGCCAAGGTGATGCTCTCGCGCAACGCTGTCCGGCAACGGATCGACCGGATGGAACGGCAGGGTTATATCCAGGGCTATACCGTGGTGGCCGGCGCTCCGGGACAGGGCACAGTTTCGGCCTTCCTGATGGTCTACCGGAAGGACAGGGTTCGCGGGGCGGACGTTATTGCCGTGCTGCAGTCGATCCCGGAGGTGGTTCTGTGCGATGTGGTCAGTGGTGACTTCGACCTCCTGGTGCGGGTTGAAGCGCGTTCGCTTGAACGGATCCAGGAGATCTGGGAGCAGATAGCGGCCACACCGGGTGTAACGGACACGGTAACGGCGATGACCCTGTCCAACTATGTCCGGCGCGGCGCAGGAGTGCTGCCGGCCTAGCAAGGGGAACCGGGCATGCGGGTGCCACCTGACGTGTCCGTCTCGATGCGATATTCCAGGGTTTCTTTCGGGTGAAGGACGGTGTGGTTTCCGGTAACGGCAGGTCCGCTCCCTTTTGGGCGCTTGATGCAGACGACCTTTGGCTGGGTCATCTCCTCGTAGGCGAAACGTACGCCTTCGCGGCCCATGCTGCCGTACTTGGATCCTCCGAACGGCATGCCGTCGAAGCGGTAGTCCGACGAATCGTTGACCATGACTCCGCCTGCCTCGAGTCGGGATGCCGCCTGCAGCGCCGTGTCCAGCGACCGCGTGAAAATCCCGGCATGGAGGCTGAAGTCCACGGCGTTGGCCATCTCCAGGGCTTCGTGGAAGGTTGAAAACGGCTGAAGCATGGCCACCGGTCCAAAAACCTCCTCCATCCAGAGCCCGCTGGAGGGACTGACCTTCTCCAGGACCGTGGGCTGGAAGACGTTGCCAACCCTGCTGTTGCCCGCGAGGACAGCAGCCCCGGCAGCGACCGCCGCATCTATCTTTGCCGTGAGCTGGTCCACGGCGGAGGCCGTGATCATCGGCCCCATGTCGGTGGCTTCGTCGTCCGGGTCCCCGGATACGAGCTGGGCCGTCGCGTGCAGGAAGTCACGGCGGAATTCCTGGTAGCGGGATTCGGCCACAAGGATGCGCTGCACTCCCACGCAGTTCTGGCCCGCCGCCCAAAATGCTCCCGAGACGCAGGCCTCCACGGCAGCGTCAATGTCCGCGTCGTCCATGATGATCACCGGGGCATTCCCACCAAGATCCATGGCGAGCTTCTTCAGTCCTGCCGTCCTGGCGATGGCTTCCCCGGTGGAAAACCCGCCCGTGAAGGACACCAGGCGGATCCCGCGGTGTGCCACGATCGCCTCCGCAACGTCTTTGTCCCCGTGGACCACCGTGAGCACCCCCGGCGGCAGGCCGGCTTCGGTGAGGACCGCCGCCAGCAGTTCCGCGCACAAAGGCGTCAGGGCGGATGGCTTGAGGATGACGGCGTTTCCTCCTGCGATGGCAGGGCCCACTTTGTGCACCACCAGGTTCAAGGGATCGTTGTAGGGCGTTATTGCCGCGATGATCCCCAGCGGTTCGCGGGAGTACCAGCCCGTGCGGTCTTCCGAGCCCTCATAGGAATCGAAAGGAATTGTCTCGCCGGCGTTGCGGCGGGCCTCAGCCGCGGAGAGGCGCAGGGTGTTGACTGCCCGCAGCACCTCCTTGCGCGCCTGGCGGATCGTTTTTCCGCTCTCCGCCGTGATGGTGCGGGCAAATTGCGTGCACCGTTCCTCGATCAGAGAGGCGGCACTGTCCAGGATTTTTCCCCGGGCGTGGCGGGACATCGCCCGTGCCTGCCGCGCACCGGACCGGGCCGCCGCAACGATCGCCTCCACGGATTCCGGGTGGGCAAGGGCGACCGCGCCCACCACCCGGCCATCGTAGGGGCTCAGGACGTCGCGGAAGACGGCCATGTCAGGGTCAAGGGGTGCAAGCATTGATTCACGCATCTGCGGCCACCTGGTTCCGGGCACCGTGCATGGCGATAATGTCCGACAGGAGGGCATACGCAGTCTCCACCCGTCCGGCGCCGGGCCCTGAAACGGTCACCGGACCGAGGAGGTCGGTATTGAACGAGACGGCGTTGTTCGCACGGGACACGCCCGCGAGGCCGTGGTCCAGGGGAAGGGCCGCGGGTGCCACCGAGGCGCTGACGGTTCCGTCCGGGTTCCGCCGTGCTGAGCCCACGAGTTTCCATCGGCGGCCCTCGTTCTTTGCCCTGCTGAGGTCCCCGGGGGTCAGGGCTGAAATACCTTGGCGCTGAACGTCCGCAAGCCTAAGGCCCGCGCCGAGCAGTTCGTTGGCCATGATCAGGACTTTGAGCTGGACGTCATGGCCGTCGATGTCGGCTGTGGGATCCGCCTCGGCATATCCCCGCTGCTGGGCTTCCCGGACCGACTCCTCAAACCCAAGGCCTTCTTCCATCCGGCCCAGGACATAGTTGCTGGTGCCGTTGAGGATGCCCTCGAACCCGTTAAGGTTCAGTCCGGGAAATAATTGCCTGGCGAATCGGATGACGGGGGTCCCGCTCATCACGGCGCCCTCGAATTCGAAATGCAGCCCGTTCCGCTGGGCAAGTCCGGTGAGCTCGGCACCGTGCAGGGCCACGGGACCCTTATTGGTGGTGCAGACACTCTTCCCCGCCTCGAGTGCCCACCGCACATGCGAAGCAGCCGGCTCCCCGGTTGCGGGGTTGGTGAAGGTCGCCTCGCAAATGATGTCGGCGGCACACGTCCTGATGACGCGCTCGTTGTCCGGGTCCGCGGATCCTCCGTGCGCTGCGAAGGTCTCGTCGGCAGGGTTTATCCGCAGGGCCATGTCCATGTCGATTCCCCCGTCCCGGACCAGGGAACCGAGCCGAAGGTCCGTGATGGCGACCACCCGCAGGCCGAAGCCCAATTCGCGGCTGAGCTCATCACCACGGGTTGCAACCAGTTCGGCGAGGGTTCGGTTGACGCCGCCGAACCCGATCAGCGCAATGTCGTAGGTGGTCATGGTGCTCCTTTGATGTGGTGGTTTGGTGCTCTCATCGTGGCCCCGACCGCTGTCCGTCGGGGCATGTCCAAACGCACTATCGGGCGGCCACATCGACCATTGGAGAACCACATCGACATACGGCGTAATGGCCATAGGCGTGCAACATTCGCATTTTCATATGATTTTGATGACTAAAACTTCATTTCCGTGTTACTTTCGTCACTGTCGACGCGCTAACAGCTCCTCTCGGACGGGCCATCGAACTGCGGCCGTCCTTCACACCATCCCCCCACTGGAGGCATCTCTTGGAATCTTTGACCCCCCTCACCCTCAAGCCGGAGCCGGGTGCACCACCGGCCACGGAGTCGGGCCTGCGCCGCTCCATGGGACCCCGGCACCTGGTCATGATCGCCATGGGCGGCGTGATCGGTTCCGGCCTGTTCCTCAGCTCGGGATACACCATTTCCCAGGCGGGCCCCCTGGGCGCCGTGCTCGCCTACCTGGTGGGCGCCTTCGTGGTCTATCTGGTGATGGCCTGCCTGGGTGAGCTTGCCATCGCGTACCCGGTGTCCGGCGCATTCCATATCTATGCTGCGCGGTCCATCGGCCCCGCCACCGGATTCGCCACAGCCTGGCTCTACTGGCTGTGCTGGGCGGTTGCCATCGGATCCGAGTTCACAGCCTCGGGCTTGCTGATGCAGCGGTGGTTCCCCGGCGTTGATGTGTGGGTTTGGTGCCTCGTGTTCGCCGCTACGCTGTTCGGACTGAACGCGGTGTCGTCCAAGTTCTTCGGTGAGTCGGAATTCTGGTTCGCCATCATCAAGGTAGGCGCCATCATTGCGCTCATCGTCCTCGGCGGGGCAGCCCTTCTGGGCTTCCATCCGCTGAGCGAATCCGGCGCCCATCCTTTCCTGTTCGAGAATTTCAACACTGATGGCGGTCTGTTTCCCAACGGGTTCACCGGCGTCCTCGTGACAGCGCTCGCTGTCTTTTACGCCTTCTCCGGCTCCGAGCTCATTGGTGTGGCCGCGGGGGAGACGAAGGACCCCGCCACCAGCATCCCCAAGGCGATGCGGAGTACGGTAATCCGCCTCCTGGTGTTCTTTGTGGGTGCCATCGCTGTCATTGCGGCCACTATTCCGTACCAGGAAGTAGGGCTCGATGAGAGCCCCTTCGTTACTGTGTTCACGGCCACCGGTCTCCCGTTCGCCGCCGACCTGATGAACTTCGTCATCATTACGGCGCTGTTGTCTGCCGGCAACAGTGGCTTGTTCTCGTGCGCCAGGATGCTCTATTCCCTCGCCGACGAAGGCCACGCACCCCAGGCACTCAAGAGGTTGACGGGGCGGGGCATTCCCATGATCGCGCTCTCAGTGAGCATGCTCGGCGGCCTGGCCTCACTCATCAGCAGCGTGGTCGCCCCGGAGTCGGTCTACCTGGCGCTCGTCTCGGTAGCGGGCTTCGCCGTGGTGGGAGTGTGGATGTCCATCACTGCCTCGCATTTCTTCCATCGACGGTCTTTTGTCCGGAACGGCGGGGACGTTTCCACGTTGCCGTACCGCGCCCCACTCTTCCCGCTGGTGCCGGTCCTGGCGTTTTCCCTCTGCGTGCTTTCCCTCGTTGGCATCGCATTGGACCCGGCCCAGGTCGCGGCCCTGTACTTTGGTGTCCCTTTCGTTGCTGCCTGCTACGGCTATTTCCACTTCAGGTACGGACGGAAGTCCCGGGCCGTCCGGGTGAACTAGGGAAAGAGGCCTTACCGGGGCCCGGCGCGGACGGCTGAACCACCTGCACCGTGCCCCGCCTGTTGGGCGGGGCACGGTGGTGCCTTTGGGCCGTGAAAGCCGGGCACGTGTGAGGATAGGGTGGTTGCCGGTCGGAAGGAGCAGTAAGCGTGGATAACTCCCCGGAGGCGTCATCCCTGGCGCAGGGGCTGCGGATCGTGCGTCTGGTGGTGGACCGGGAAAAGGCCGGCAAGCAGCTCTTGGGCGTCTCGCAACTGGCCGCCGAACTGGATATGGACCAGAGCCGGGTCTCCCGCCTGACACAGGAACTCTGCGACCTTGGCCTCTTGGAGCGCCGCGAGCGGGGCCCGTTCCGGGTAGGAAGCGGCTTCTTCAGCCTTGCCGCCACACTTAACACCGGTTGGGTAAGGGACGCAGGAGCGGAGCTCGAGACCCTGGTGGCCTCAACGGGGCTGCGCGCCCGGGTATCCGTCCGTGACGGTTACCGGGTCATCCTGCTGCTGGCGTCCAGCAACGATTCGCAAAGCGGCAGCTTCGTCCAGCCCGGCATGGTCACCCCCGTCTGGTGCACGGGATCGGGGCGGGCCCTGCTGTGGGACCATAGGCGGGGCGGTTTTGAGGCGTTGCTTGCCAACGTGAACTTTGTCGGGGTCGGGGGCCCCGGAGCTCCGCACTCCAGCGCGGAGGCCTGGGAGCTGATGGCCAGGGACAAGCCCCGGGGCTATGTTGTTGCTGCCGAGGAGTTTGAACACGGCATCACTGAGGTGGCTGTACCTATCCGCGATCCGGAGGGCGGCGTCCTGGCGTCGCTCAGCGTGCTGGGCGGCCGCGCCGATGTTGATGGTCGGGCTGGGGAAGTGGCGGATATCCTCGCCGGGGCTGCGGCCAGGCTCGGATCCGGCCGTCTCGCGGTGGACCAGTGAAGACCGTCCGCTGGGCCTAGGGATGGTTGGGCGAATGCCCTCCGAGCATGGCTTCAAGCCATTCACCTTCGCTTCGGAGCGCCTTTGCGTGTTCGGCCTGCCTGGGTTCGATGCGGCTTTTGAGTCCAACCACCTGCAGCGCGGCCACTACCTCACCCCTGAAGTCCCTGACGGGCACGGCCAGCGAGTAGAGCCCCGGTTCCGCTTCCTCGTCGACGATTGAATAACCGCGCAGGCGTGCACCCCTAAGGCGCGCCAGGTATTCCTCAACGTTGGCCGGCGTGTTTGGGCCGTGCTGCTTGAAAGGTACGCCCGCGAAGATCTTACGGACTTCGTCATCGGAGGTTTCCCAAAAGAGCGCCTGACCTGCGTCACTGCAGTAGGCGGGGTAGGGCCGGCCCAGCCAGGAGCCCACCATTCTGCTGCTGGCGGGGATGCATTCCCCCACAGTCACAGTGCTGTTGCCGCTGAGAACCCCCAGGAAGCACCCCTCGTCGGTCTGGCTCGAAAGGTGCTCCAACGCGGTTGCTCCGTCGGAATGCAGCCGACGGCGGGTCAGCAGGTGGGCGTCCGTCAAGACACCCCAGTCCAAGGCAAAGGTGCGCTGGGGCGTCCGCTGGAGGAAACCCTCCTGCTCCGCTGTCCGCAGGCTCCTGGAGACCTGGCTGCGGTCTTTGCCGAGGTCCGCGGCGATCTCGGCCACACTGCCGCCGGGGAGGCCGCGGGCGTGGCGCTCCCCGGCAGCCAGGACTGCCATGATTCCCCGCCCCATGCTTGTTGTCCTCACCATGGTCCGAGTTTAGATGACCCTTGGCGGCGGTCAGGAGATGGCGAAGACGCGGGCGGGAAAGCCGCTTCCTCCACGTGGCTTTGCCCAGCTGGCCACCACCACGGCCCCGGACTCCGGAAGTCCGGTCAGGTCCGCCAGCAGCTCTATCTGCCAGCGGTCCCGGGCGAGGATGTAGTTTTCCAGGCTGAAGTCTCCCCGGGACGTCGCCAACCCGGGGTCCGTGTCCGTGTGCTCGTGCCCGACAGCGGAGATCGAACGTTCCTCGATAAGGAAGGAGAGCACTTCCCGGGACCAGCCGGGAGTGTGGCTTACGCCGTCGGCGTCCCTGTTGGCCATTGCCTCCCCGTCAGGCCACCGTTGGCTCCACCCGGTCCGCAGGGCAACGAAGGATCCGGCGGGAATTGTTCCGTTCCGGTCTTCCCAGTCCCGCACGTCCTGCAGCGCAGGGGTGGCATCAGGATCCTGCTCAACGCGCCGGGTGATGTCCAGCACCACAAGGGGAAGGATCATGTCCTGGACCGGAATCCGGTCCAGGGTGCGGCCGCCGCGGATGAAGTGGGACGGCGGGTCCACATGCGTACCCCATTGCCCCACGATCGAATACCGGTGGGCCGTGAATCCGTCGCCCTTTTCAAGATCGAAAAGCGCTTCCCGGCTTTCGTCCGGAAAAGCGGCGAAACGGGGCTGGCCCGGGTGGAAGGCGTGGGTGAGGTCCGTGAACGTCCTGCCTGCCAGCGCGGACTGCAGCGCGGGCCAGGCGGCAGTGGTGGTGAGGGTCATGACGCTGCCGCTGCCGAGGGAGTTTTGCGGTGCAGGCCGCCGGCAACGCTGAGTGGACCGGTCACCTCGATGACGGGCAGTTCCCATGGGTGGATGGCCACCAGTTCCTGGATGGCACGCTCCAGGACGGCGTCGGCCAGGGTGGCATCAAAATAGGTGGTAAAGACGAACGTGGGCGAGAGGGTCTGCTCGCCCACGCGGCCGAGGGTGGGCGTGGCCCCTTCGCCGCAAGAGAATCCCTCGAACCCGATTCCAGATTCGAAGACGTGCTTGTAGTTCCCGAAATCACCAAGGTCCGGAAACTGTTCGACGGCTTTCAGGAGTTCTGCCAGCCCCGGATCCTGCTGGACGGCATGAGCATCTCCGGCTGCGATGCGGCCGAAGGTTTCTGCACTGATGGGCCAATGGACCCGCAGCTTGCGGACGCTGTTCAGGTGCACACTCACGAATTTTCCTCCTGGGGTGGTGGTCGATGCTGTCATGGTGACACAGAGTGATATGCATTACAAGCATGGAAACTTGTCTATAATGAATAAAACTGCGCCAATTGACCGGAGTTGCGATGCCTCACCGCCTTTCCCTTACCACCTCGCTTGAAGACAGCGCCGGCTTAGTCTCCGATGGCGCCCTTGCCACCGAACTTGAAGCGCGCGGCTGCGACTTGAACGATCCGCTGTGGTCCGCCAAGGTCCTCCTGGAACAGCCTGGACTGATCAGGGACGTGCACCGGGACTACTTCGCCGCCGGTGCCAACATCGCAACCACCGCCAGCTACCAGGCAACGCCCCAAGGATTTGCGGCCCGGGGAATCGGCGGGAAGGAGGCCCTGGAGCTGGTTGGCTTGTCGGTCCGGCTGGCGGATGAGGCCCGGCGGGAGCACGTGGCGGACCACCCTGACGCCGGTCCGCTGCTCATCGCGGGATCGGTCGGGCCGTACGGAGCCTACTTGGCCGACGGTTCCGAATACCGCGGGGATTACGTCCTCAGCCCGGCGGACTTCCGTGCCTTCCACGAGCCCCGCATCGCAGCCCTCGTCCAGTCCGGCGTCGACGTCCTGGCCTGTGAAACGCTGCCCTCCTACGCCGAGACGGAGTCCTTGCTGGCACTCGCCGCGGAAGCCGGCGTCGAGTCCTGGTTCTCCTTCACCCTGCGAGATGGCACCCACATCAGCGACGGCACACCCCTGGCGGACGTGGCCAGGCTCCTCGATGCGCACCCGCATGTTGCCGCGGTCGGTGTCAATTGCGTACCCCTGCACCTGGTGGCACCGGCACTCTCAGTCTTGCGGCAACACACGGACAAGCCCCTGCTGGCTTACCCGAACTCCGGCGAAACCTACCACCCGGACACCAAGACATGGGGTGCGGCCGGGATCGGCGGAACGGCGGAGCGGGCGCCCCGGGACCTCGCCGGCTGGGCCCCTGCCTGGCGCGAACAGGGTGCCCGGATCATTGGGGGCTGCTGCCGGACCACCCCCGGCGACATCGCCGCCGTCGCAGCTGCCAGCTAAGCACCAACAGGGTGCTGCCCACGGGCTACGCCGGGTCGGGAACACCACACCCTCCCCGCATGTTAAAACCTGTGGAGAGATCAATCATGGACAGCAGAACGTACGCAGCACTCGTTATACCGGCGAACAACGCCGAGCCCATCCGCATGGATCAGGTGGGTGCGGACCTGCCGGCCTTGGAAGCCTTGGTGGACGGTCCGCTTGAATCGGTGATCCGCGGTGACTGGCACGTGTACCTGAATGCCGAAAGCGCGGCCATGCTGTTGCCGGTGAATTTCCGCGCCGGCCAGCTCATGCACGAATGCGGCCTGGACCTGGACGGGATCCGCGGCACCGCTGTCTTCCTTGGCCGCGGCGAACACGGGGCCGAAGCGGACATCCCGGAGCACCTGCCCCGGCTCGCGGAGGAGCTGTTCGGGGCGCCCCTGGCGGCATGACCTACCCGGCCCGGACCCCATACGTGCTGAGCACGTTCCCTTTGCTGGTCCGGGACTGCTCCTGCAACTCCAGGCGGGTCAAAGGGTCGCCGTCCTCAAACAGGCGACGGCCGGTGCCCGCGATGACCGGGTGGGTCATCAGTTGAAGCGAATCCAGCAGCCCGGCAAACAGCAGCTGCCGCACCACGGAGATGCTCCCGCACACGGCGATCTCACCGCCGTCACGTTCCTTCAGGGCCGCCACGAATTCCTCAAGCGGTGCATCCATCAGCTGCGAGTTCTCCCACTCCAGCGGCCCCGCCAGTGTCCGCGACACCACGTACTTCTCCACGGGGTTGATGAAGGCGGCAAAGTCCTGGTCGGCGGAGGCGGTGGGCCAGTAGCCCGCCCACTCCTGGTAACTGACACGGCCCAGCACCACGGTATCCACGGTGTTCATCATCCGGGTCAGCCCCTGGCCGAGGTCCTCATCGAAGCTGTCGAACTGGAACTTGAACGGTTCTGACACCACCCCGTCGACTGAGTGGAACAGTCCGGCAGTGACTTTGCGCATGGGTCCTCCATTGATCGAGTGCTCAGCCCTACGCTATGCGCCCGGAGCCGATGGGCGGAAGGGTTCGGCAGGGCATTTTCGGACCGGGAATCCGTACGACGCCGGGCGGCCGGGTTAGTTTGGTCACTCGCCGTGGCGTCCTGCGCAGTTTCGTGCCGGCCGGGCCCCATACTTGTCTTGAACGGCCTTCGCCGTCCCCGGCCCAGGCAGGAGGAAGTGCATGGAAACCCTGAAAAAAATCGTGACCAACCAGTATTTCCCTGCCGGATCCGTGCTGGCGGCCGTGCTGCTCTTCTGGGTGGTGGGACTGCTCGGTGGACTGTCGCTGCTGAACAACAACCAGCCGCCGCTGACCACGCTGACGTGGCTGCTGTTCGTCTACTCCGCTGCCGTCCTCAGCCCCGTCGCCGGACTGGTGGCCGGCATCGACCTGGTCCGCCGCTGGCGACGCAACCGTGCCGCCGCTCCGGAAACCCGCTCTGAAGCCGAGGATGGAATCTTCGGCGACGAAACGGCGTCGGACTCCTCCACAGCAACCCCACCCGTGCCTGCCGGCCCCGCCGAAGCAGACGCTGCGAAGTCTTCTTCCGGTGCCACGCAAGCGTCACGCCCGCCACTGCCCGCGAAAAAACCGCGGCAATCCGGCCGGGAAGCAGCCTAGCCTTCCTGCCCTACCGCCCTTTCAGGGCATTGAGCGCCTCTTCGGCGTGCTGCAGGGCCGGTATCAGCCTGTCGCCCGGCTCTGGCAGTGAGAACAGGTAGCCCTGCAGCGAATCGCAGTCCAGGGCTGTCAGGTAGTCCGCTTGCGCCGCCGTCTCGATCCCTTCCGCGGTGACGGTCAGGCCCAGGCTGTGGGCCATGTTGATCATGGAGCTGAGGATCGGCAACCGCTCGTTGCCAGTCCGCACCATGGATACAAAGGTCTTATCGATCTTGACCGTGTCCACGGGCAACTCCTGCAGCCTGCCAAGCGAGGAGTAGCCGGTGCCGAAGTCGTCCAGCGCCACCCGGGCTCCGGCGTCCCGCAGCGTCCCAAGCTGGTCGATCAGGCCGCCGTCGGCGTCGAAAAAGACGCTCTCCGTCACCTCCAGGACCAGCTGGTACGGGGCCACGCCGCTGGCTTCCGCCAGCTTGAGGACCGTTTCGGCGAAGTCCGGCTCCTGCAGCTGGACGCCGGACACGTTCACGGCCAGCGACCGGGACGGATCCTCGCTCAGCCAGCGTGCCAGTTGGACCATGCTGGCGGCCATCACCTCGGCCCCGATTTCGTTGATCAGTCCGGTGCGCTCGGCGAGCGGAATGAAGATCGACGGCGGCACCCGTTCGCCGCCGCGGTCCCAACGGGCCAACGCCTCCAGCTGGACCACCTGCCCCATTCGGTGCGAGACGATCGGTTGGAAATCGACCGTAATCTCGCCCCGTGGTACCGCCAGCTGCAAGCCACTTTCCATGTGCGTCCGCTGCACCAGCGCCTGCATCATGTCCGGGTGGAAGCGCAGGAACCGGTTCTTGCCCGCAGCCTTGGCCGCATACATGGCGATGTCAGCATGCCTGAGCAATTCGGAGGGGCCCACGCTGTCCTGGCCCAGGGAGGCGAGCCCCAGGCTCAGGCTGGGACGAAGGACCGTGCCGCCGATGGTCACCGGCACATGGAGGCACCGCACAATGCACGCCGCGATCTCGTCCGGGTCGGGGCAGGCGGTCAGGAGCACCACGAATTCGTCGCCGCCAAGGCGTGCCACCACGTCCGCTGTGGGTGTACAGCCTCGGAGCCGGCGCGCCACCTCCACCAGCATGTCATCGCCGGCCTGGTGGCCAAGGATGTCATTGACCTCCTTGAAGTCGTCCAGGTCCAGGAGCAGGACGTCAACCGTCTTCAGCCGTGGCTCCGCGATGGAGTTGGCCAGAGCCTCGTTGAACACCGCCCGGTTTGCGAGCCCGGTCAGCGGGTCCTGGAAAGCCATGGCCCGGAACTTTTCGGCCTGCTCCGCGAGATCCTTCAACGCCTGGTGCGCCTGCTCCTGTGCCTTCCGCCGCGGCGTCGCATCCCGAAAACTCCACACCCGGCCCACGATCTTCTCACCCACCCGCTGCGGGCGTGAGTACCGTTCAAAGGTGCGCCCGTCGAGCAGCTCAACCACGTCGTGGCTTTCGGCGGACGGGTCCTCCTGGACTTCGTTCAGCCGCGCAGTGAAGGAAACAGGGTCGGCCACTTGCGCCATCACCACCTGCAGCGCAGGCTCCTCACTGTCCGCTTCCAGGAATGCGGGCGGGATGCCCCACATGGCGAGGAACTGCTCGTTGAATCCGGCCACGCTCCCATCGATGCCCATCACCAGGATTCCGTCTGCAGTGGATTCCAGGGTGGCCGTGAGCAGTGACATGGCTTCGCGCAGGCCGTCGTTGGCGGCCTGGCGGTGTGCGGTCCCCCGGGCGGAGAGCAGGAGGTGTGCTCCGGCAGCGCCGTTGTGCCAGGCAGGGATGAGGGCAGGATCGGACAGCGGCCCGGCGGGAAGGACGGCGGCGGCAACCTCGAGGGGGAACTCGGTTCCATCGCTGCGGAGGCCGGTGATCTCACGCGGCGGCTGCGGTTGATCAGGGTGGGCCAGGAGCTGCCGGAACAGGTTGTCCACCTCAACGCGGAATCTTTCGGCGATCAGGGGCCGGTGGTCCACACCGGCAAACGCCTCCTGGGGCAACCCAAAGAGCCGGGCCGCAGCAGCGTTGGCGCAGAGAATGATGCCGTCTGTGTCCAGGGCCAGCAGGGCATCCGGACTGGCATTCATGACCGCACCAAAAATTTGTAATGCCACATCATTGCCACGGCTCGAAAAGCCGGTCATAACACCACCCCTTGGCCATCATAGAGGGCAGACCGCAAATTGGGCGGCTCACCGGCAAAGCTGTTGGGCGGCTGTCCGTTTTGCCGGTGTGTTCATCGGGAACGTGAAAAAGCGCCGATCTCCCGAGGGGAGTCCGGCGCCTTTCGCTTATGGGACAGGTGGTGGTGCGGCTACACCCTGCGGCCGCTGCGGTTGGTGATTGCTCCGTAGACCAGCAGCACGATGATGGAGCCGAGGATCGCCAGCAGCCATGTCCGCAGGTCGAAGAATTCGGCCAGTCCGCCGCCGAAAATCAGCGATCCGATCCAGCCGCCCAGGATGGCCCCCACAACTCCGAGAACCATGGTTACCACCCAGCCGCCGCCTTGGCGGCCCGGAAGGATGGCCTTGGCAATAGCACCGGCGATCAGGCCCAAAATGAGAAATCCGAGAATGCCCATGTTGTCACTCCTTGTCAGTAAGTTGTGCCGGGCCCCCATTTCCGGTTCCTTTATTCAATCAGCAGGCTTATTTGTTGTGCAAGGCCTTGAATATCACAGGATGGCTGTCACTTTGGGCGGAAGAAGCCAACTGGGTCCGCCCGGATGGCGCAGCGTCCGGGGATAGGATTTGGATGATCCGCAACTGACCAAGGAGCCCAGGCATGCCAAGCCAGACCGCCAGGCCGCGTGCCGTCTTCCTCGACATCGACGGTACCTATGCGGACCACGGCCTGGCCCCGGATGCGCACGTGGACGCGGTCCGGACCGCCCGCAGGCTGGGCCACCTGGTCTTCGTCTGCACCGGGCGCCCGCTGTCCATGGTGCCCGGCCACATCCTGGACGCCGGCTTCGACGGGACCATCACGGGGGCCGGTGCAAGGGTGGAAGTCAACGGTGAGGTCCTTCGGGACCAACGCTTTGAGCCGGACCTGGCGGCGCTCATCGTGGACACCCTCGATGCCCACGGGGCCGCCTACATCCTGGAGGCACCCGAGGCCCTGCACGGCCGCACCGGGGTGGACCAGCGGCTGAGGGAGGTCCTGGGCCCCATCTTCGCCGGCCGGCCCCGGCACGACGGAATCCTCAGCACCGACGTGGACCCGCTGGAGGACATCCTGGGGCCGATGCAGTACGGCGACGACCTCCGCAGCACGTCCTATGCCAAGATCTCGGTCTTCGATTCGACGGTCCCTCTGCGGCGGCTGATGGAAAAGCTGGGTCCCGACGTCGGGCTGATCCCGAGTTCACTCTCGTCGCTGGGGGACCGTGCAGGGGAGATCTTCATGGCGGGCACGCACAAAGCTGTGGGCATCCAGGTGGTGGAGTCCCGGCTTGGACTCCACCGGGCCGACATCGTTGCCATTGGTGACAGTGCCAACGATATTGAAATGCTCGAATACGCCGGGGTGGGCATTGCCGTGGAGGGCGGCCACCCGGCCGTCCTTGCCGTGGCCGACAGGACCACCGCCGGACCGGCAGGGGCAGGTGTTGCGTTGGCGTTTGCCGATCTGGGGCTCCTGGGCTGAACCTCAGCGGACCGCAGCTGGGGCAATGACCGCGCCCGCGGACGTTCCAAGCCCGCGCACGGTCCAGCCGTCCGCCTGCCATGCCGCGGCGTCCAGGACGTTCCGCGCATCCAGGACCGCCCGGCGTCTGACCAGCCGGCCGGCGGCCGCAGGGCAAAGCTGCCGGTACTCGTCCCACTCGGTCAACAGCAACACCAACTCGGCGTCCTGGAGTGCCCTCCCGGTGGACACCTCGAACCGGAGCCGGGGGTAGCGGCGCCACGCGTTGTTCACCGCCTTGGGATCCGTCACCGTGACGTGCGCACCGGCGGCGGCCAACCGGTCCGCCACGTCCAGGGCGGGGGAGTCGCGGATGTCATCCGTGTCCGGCTTGAAGGAGGCGCCGAGCACGGTGATGGAACGCCCTGCCAGCAAGCCTCCGCACATAGCCGCTGCCAGGTCCACCGTGCGCGCCCGTTGGCCCAGGTTCACCGAATCAACCAGGCCCATCCAGTCCTCCACCGCGGAGACGCCCATTGCGGCGGCTTGGGTCCGGAAGCTGCGGATGTCCTTGGGAAGGCAGCCGCCACCGAAGCCCAGGCCCGCATGCAGGTAGCGGCCGCCGATCCTCGGGTCCAGCCCCATCGCCTCGCTGAGTTCGCCGACGTCGGCTCCCGCGGCGTCGCACAATTCGGCGACGGCATTGATGAAGCTGACCTTGGTGGCCAGGTAGGCGTTCGCGGCTGACTTGATGAGTTCCGCCGTGGCAAAGTTGCAGACCAGCCGGGGTATTCCGGCGCGGAGCAGCGGTTCGTAGACGGCGTCCAGTGCCGCCGTCACGCCCAGCGGCGCGCCGGTGGCGGGGTGGAAGGCCGCCGCCCGGCCCCCTTCCACGCCGTACACCAACCGGTCCGGCACCAGGGAGTCCTTGACGGCGGTTCCCTGCCGCAGGAACTCGGGGTTCCAGCCCAGCAGCACGTCAGGCCGGATAGCCAGCACTCCGCGGAGCATGTCCACGGTGCCCACGGGCACCGTGGATTTGCCGACGACGACGGCGCCCGCGGCCAGGTGCGGCAGCAAGGCTTCCGTCGCGGAGACCAGGAAGGTGAGGTCAGCGGCGTCGGACGTCTTCTCCTGCGGCGTCCCCACGCACAGGAAGTGCACCTGTGCTGCCTTGGCCTCGGCGGGGTCGGTGGAGAAGCGCAGCCGGCCGGTGGTGTGGCCGTCCCGGAGGAGCTCATCGAGTCCGGGCTCGTGGAACGGCGCTACGCCGCTGGACAGTTGCGCCACCTTGCGGGGATCGACGTCGATGCCCACCACGGTATGGCCCATGGACGCCAGCGTTGCGGCATGGACGGCTCCGAGGTATCCGCAGCCGATCACGGAGATTTTCACAGGTTTGCTCCCTTGCTGTTGACCGGTTCCGTTGCCACCGGGGCATCCGCGATGACGTCGGCGTAGTGCTGCACCAGTTCAGTGCAGAGAGCCGGCCAGGTTCGGTTCTGTACGGAGGCGTGTGCCGCGGCGGCGAACGCGCGGCGCTTGGCGTCGTCGCCCATCAGGTCCTGCACGCGGGCACGCATGGCGGACAGGTCGCCCGGCTCGTACAGCCACCCGGTCCGCGAATTCTCCACCAAATCCAGCGGGCCGCCCCGGCCCGTGGCCACCACCGGCACGCCCGATGCCATGGCCTCCTGGATGGTTTGGCAAAAGGTTTCGAACTCGCCCGGATGCACGAACAAGTCGAACGACGCCACTGCGCGTGCCAACTCGTCACCGCCCAGGAATCCCGTGAAGGATGCGCCGGGGAGTGCGGCTTCCAGGGCGGCCCGCTGCGGGCCGTCACCCACCACCACCAGTTTCGCGTTGGGGATCCCGGCCAGCGCGGCGAGGTCCTCCACCTGCTTTTCCACCGCGAGCCTGCCGACATAGCCGATGATCCGCTGGCCGCCGGGGGCAACCGAAGCCCGCCACCCGTCGTCGCGCTTCTCCGGCGAGAACCTCGCGGTATCCACGCCGCGCCGCCACATCCGCACCCGGGGGATACCCCGTCCGCGCAACTGGTTCAGCGCGAACGTTGACGGCACCAGGGTGCGCGTGGCCAGCAGGTGGATGTTCTCCACGCGGTTCCAGGCCCAGTTTTCCAGGAACGGCACCCCGTACCGGGCGGCGTAACTGGGAACCTCGGTCTGGTAGATGGCAACCGACGGGATGCCGAGCTGATGGGCGGCCTGGGCAGCCCGCCAGCCCAGCACGAACGGTGAGGCAAGGTGCACCACGTCAGGGGCGTACTCGGCAAGGATTCGCTTGACCCGGTACACACCCCCCAGTGCCACCCGCACATTCGTGTATCCCGCCAGCGGAACCGCGGGAAGCCGGTGGACCGCCGCGCCCTTCACCTGTCCCGGCGCCTGTCCGTCATGGGCGGACGGCGCAATGACCAGGACGTCATCGCCCCGGTCCTGGAGGTGGTCCAGGACCCGCAGGATTGAATGGGTGACGCCATTCATCAGCGGCAAAAATGATTCGGCAACGATTGCGATCCTCACCCTTCAACCGTGGGTGCATGCCTTGAAATGGCGGGGGAGAGGGCGTGACCCGCAGGGAAAGGTTGGGTGAACAGCTGCCCCACGAGCAGGAAAAATACTAAGTAGGCTTGGCATTTGATGCTAAGCATGCTTACGTTGTGGGGGTAGTCAGCGCGCCTCAAGCAGCCGGGGCAGGGGCCGGACACCGGGGGGACCCGGTGTCCGGGCTCCGGGCTGGCAAACCCGGTACCAAGACACAACCAAGGAGACGTCATGCTCAACAGGGAAAACCTCGAAAGCCTGCTTGCCAAGGGCGGCAACGTCGTGGGCACCGATGGTGCAAAAATTGGTTCGATCGGCCAGCTGTACGCCGACGACGACACGGGTGAGCCCACCTGGGTCAGCGTCAAGACCGGCCTCTTCGGCACGTCCGAGACCTTCGTGCCGGTCGAAGGGGCCCGCAGCGAGGGCGAGGACCTGGTGGTTCCGTTCACCAAGGAGCACGTCAAGGACGCTCCCAGGGTGGACGCCGACGGCCACCTCACCCCTGAAGAGGAGGACCGGCTGTACACCTACTACGACCGCGGCGCACGGACGTACACGGAAGCCCGCACCGGCATGGGATCCGACCCCGGCGACGTGGACCTGCAGGGCGATGCCGACCTGAACGCCGGCACCCCCACCGCCGGGATCAGCCCCGAACGGGACACCGCCCCCCGGCTCCGGAAGTACGGGCCGAGGGAGTAGCCCTTCCGCAGTGAACGGCGCCGGGAGCCTTGGAGGTTCCCGGCGCCGCACCGTTAAGCGCTGGTGCAACCACGCTGAATGCCGCGGGTGCACCAGCCAGTAGGACGAATATCTTCAGAACTTACGGTTCATCTCTCATTCGCGGCTCCTGTTTCCCGGTTTACGGATCCGGGTCCTTGGCCGGCGCGGGTCACGTCAGGCGGCCGGCACACATCGCACTGCGCCCGGATGGGCGGGATGTTGGTTTAGATACCAATTTTACGGCCGGGTCCCGGAAAAAGCGCCGGACAGGCCACCATTTGATTGTTGACCCAGTGCCGCCGCGGAGCCTGTCGTTCGCGGGCAGGGCGCACCCGGCGTGACACCATGGAACACGATGAAACTGCGTGCTGATCAGACCGGAAACCGTGGCCTCCCCATGCCGTTGTGGCTGCAGGGTGCCCTTGAAACAGCGCAGGCGGCCATCATTTCCGCGCTGGTGGTGATAGCGCCCATCGTCGCCGTCTGGGCCACCGCGGGTTTCCAGAACGGGCAGTTCGAGGTATTGGCCCGCTTGGCCGGCCAGTCCTGGCTCCTGGTCCACGGCGTGCCGCTGGAACTCAGGGGAGCGGGGCCGGCGCCGGCAGCACACGGCGGCTCGGACGTCCTGAACCTGATACCCCTTGGCCTGACCCTGATTCCCTTCCTGCTGGCGTGGCGCGCCGGCCGCCGCCTGGCCCGGGCCTCCTATACCGACCAACTGTGGCAGGCCCTGCTGGGCTCATGGGTAATTTACGCAGCCTTCGGTGCGGCCACCGGTTTCGTGTGCCGCAGCACCGACGTCGTCATCAATCTCTGGTACGCCATGCTGGTTCCGCTCATTCCCTGCGGACTGGGCATGGTGATCGGCGCCCGCCGGGAAGCAGGCTCCTGGAGCAGGCTCATCGGCGTCGACGCAGTGGACTGGATTTCGCGCACCAGCCAGCACTCCCGCTGGGCGGGCTCATACTTCGCCTCTGCGGCGAAGGCCGGCTTCGTGGCCGTGGCCTCCGCGCTGACCCTTGCCGCCGTGCTGCTGGCCATGGACCTGTTCATCCACTGGAACCTCGTGGTGTCCGTCTATGAAGCGCTCGACGCCGGTCCCGTGGGAGGCGCCGCCCTCACCATTGCGCAGCTCGGCTTCCTGCCAAACCTGGTGGTCTTCGCCCTCGCCTGGACCTCAGGTGCGGGTTTCGCCATGGGCGTGGGGTCCCAGGCGGGTCCGCTGGGCACCGCGGTGGGGCCCATGCCATCGGTTCCCGTCCTGGCAGCCATCCCGTCCGGCCCCATGGACTACGCGTTCGTGGCATTGATCGTACCGGTGCTGGCGGGCGTCGTGGCGGGCTGGTGGTTCCTTCGGGAGGGGGAAAACCACTTCGACGAATGGCTCGCCATCAAGGTCCATGCGCGCTGGTTCACCGCCACCGTCTCCACCCTGGTGCTGGGGGCTCTCGCCGGGCTGGCCGCCGGGGTGTTGACGCTGTGCCTGGCCTGGGCAGCCAGGGGGTCCGCGGGGCTCGGCCGCCTGACCGATATCGGGCCCGACCCGCTCTGGACCGGCCTGTGGGTGGCAGCCGAGGTTGGCGTCGGCGTCGTCATTGGCTACGCCGCCGGGCCCTGGCTGGAACGTGAGGACAGCCGCGCCCCGGAACGCGACGCCGAACTCGTCGGTTAGGCGCCGTGCCGGCGCGCGCTAACCCACCTTGGTAGGCAGCACATCCTGGAACTGCGTCACGCACGCAGTAGTCGCCCGGTCCGTCAGTGCCCGGCCCACGCACCCCTGGTAGTCGCGCACCTGGTTGAAGAAGACCATGGCAGTGACGAGCAGCGGCACCATGACGAGGGCCACCACCAAACCCGAGATGGTGCCGACCAGAACCAGTTTGGATTCCTTCAACCGGATGGCCCTGACCAGCAGGAATATCCCCAGGACCATGCCGGCCGCCGTGAGGGCCGTTGAAAGCCACAGGTAGTTGACGTCCAACTGGTAGACGAACAGCGCGCCGAGGACCGAGACCAGGAACATCCGGAACAGGGCAGCGGTCTTGGCGCGGGAGGCCTTTGCTGCCTCGCTGAGCGGGGGTTTGGCCTGTTGCTGGACGCCCCGGCCCGGTTGGCTGTTCATGTTTTCCAGCGTACGCGAGCGTGCACCTAAGCTGGACCAATGCGTATCGTCGTCCTCGTCTCCGGCACCGGGTCCAATCTCCAAGCAGTCATCGACGCCGTCAAAGCGGGGGAACTCGACGTGGAAATCGCTGCGGTGGGGGCCGACAGGGAGGGGACCTTCGGCGTCGAACGCTCCGCCGCGGCAGGCATCCCCACATTCGTGGTGGACTTCAAGGCCTACCAGGACCGCACAGACTGGAACGCCGCCCTGACCGACGCCGTGGCAGCCTTCAAGCCAGAGGTGGTGGTGTCCTCGGGCTTCATGCGGATCGTCAGCCCGGAGTTCATCGACGCCTTCAACGGGAAGTACCTGAACACCCACCCCGCCCTCCTTCCGGCGTTTCCCGGGGCCCACGGCGTACGGGATGCCATGGCCTACGGCGTGAAGGTGACCGGCTGCACGGTGCACTGGGCCGACGCCGGCGTTGACACCGGGCCCATCATTGCCCAGGAGGCCGTGACTATCGAGGACTCGGACACCGAAGAGACCCTGCACGAGCGCATCAAAGTGGTGGAGCGCCGGCTGCTGGTGTCCACCCTGGCCGCCCTCGCCGCAGACCCCTCGCCACCCAACTGACTCGCAGTTGTTGTCGTTCTGAGCTCGGAAAACGACAACAACTGCCGGCCAGATGTCCCGGGCGCTTCCAGCCTGTGGATAACTCCAACCGGGGAGTCTAAATTTGCAACGATGTTGCCGTGAAGACTCCCAGTCCGCTCCCGGGCCCTCTCCTGAATCGGCCGTTTACCTTCCAGGAAGCGGTCGACGCCGGCATAAGCCTCAGGAGACTGCGTCACCATGGGCTGCCCGCCCCCAGCCGCGGCATTAGGATTCCGGGCGCCACGGTCCCAGCTGGTCCGGAGGCCGTACCCAGGCCGGAGTTTGTCCGCCCGTTTACGACGATTACGGCGTTCTCCGCCGCGTCGCACGCCACCGCTTTCACGTTCTGGCAATTTCCGGGATATTTGCCCGGGGACAATGATGCCCGCATCCACATTTCCCGCCCCGACACGATGGCGATACCGCGCCGCAGGGGAGTCGTAGGGCATGTGGGACAGTTCTTTGACGACGAGATTGTCTGCGTGGAGGGATTGTTGGTGACGAGTAGGCCCCGTACCTGGCTGGACAACGCCAGAAAGATGAGCGTTGACGAACTAACGGTCGTGGCGGATCACCTTGTCAGGATTCCAAGAGTCGCATTTGAGTCCCGATCAGAGCCGTACTGCAGCCTTGAGGACCTGGCCCAGATGCTGGACCGGCACAAAGGCACCCCAGGCATAAGGAAGGCCCGCCTGGCGCTGGATCAAGCACGCGTGGGCTCCGACTCTGCGCCGGAAACGCGCTTGAGGCTGGCCCTGACGAATGCAGGTCTGCCCGAAGCGAGGTTAAACCTGCCCACGCAACTGTGCGACGGCGTCGTGCGTCAGCCGGACATGAGCTACCCGGAGCACCGGGTTGCGGTGGAATACGACGGCGAAGCGCATTCCGCAGCTGGCCAAGTGGTTAAAGATATTGCCCGGGAGGAAGACTTCAACCGTGCCGGCTGGCTACTCGTCAGGATTTCAAAACGACACATGGACAACAACGACGCCAGGCATGCGGTCTCGAAGGTAAGGGCTGCGCTGCTAAGCAGGGGCTGGTCACCATGAGAAGTGCCCGTGGAGCCGCCGGCGGTCCCCCAGTGCGCGAGATTACAGCCAAAGAGGCATGTGGCGTCGAAGCTGCCGGAGCTTTCGAACGGTACGGACTCTCTTGACGGCGACACGCCATGAATCCACATCTCCCGGCGGATGCTTCATGGGGGAAGCAGAGGGCAGCCCGGCAGCTTTTCGTGCCCGCCGTTGCCCCACGAGCAGCCAGAGGCCAGTAGATATTGTCGTCAGGACGTAAATCCAGTTGTGAACCGCATTTGGACTGATTTGAAGAAGCCTCAGCACTTCATCGTTGTAGGCCACGAGTGCGACGATCGCCAGGATAGTCACCGCCGATTCCGCATGTGACAGGAATCTGACCCGTGCCTCCGCGGTTTCCAAAAGGTCGTTAGTGTGAAGCCTAAGCGCCATATGTAATGCGGCAACAGCCTCCGACTGTTTCGTTCGTGCCTTTTCTTCGGCCTCCCGCGCGGCAGTGCACCTCTGTTCAACTACTTTCATTTTGGCTTTTTGGAGGTCGATCGAAGCTGTCTTGGCAGCAAGTTCTTCCTGCCTGCGCTCTTGCGCAAAGGCATTGCGCGCATCCCTCTTCCGCCGCCACCGATCGAGATCCAGAACGTTAGCGATCGCTTCCGCCGCGGCTGTCGGAGTGGTGAAGGACAGCATGGCAGCCCGATCGGCCAATGAAATGTTGGCGTCATGCCCTACGGCCGTTGCAACAGGGACCGGCGACGTATGGATTGCCAAAGCCAAGTCCGCTCGTTGGTAGCCGCGGAGCCTGCTCCAATGCCCGCCACCTTGAACCAAAAGGACAAGGTCCAGATCCAGACGCTTTGCCTCTTGAAGATGAGCGCGGAACGCATCAATGTTCGAACCGGCGGTCCAGGAATGGGATCGGTAAATGACCTCATGGGCGGACCCTGCGCTCTGAGAAAGCCGTCGTCTCAGATCGCCAATTCCTTGCGCCTTGGCAGGGCCCAGAACCATGAATCGTTCTGGCTTGAAACCGACGTCTTGAAATGCATTCTTGGGATTGTCGTGCACAAAATCATTGCTTAGGCGGCGGCTATCGAGACCTGCCCTGCGAAGCGAAGCGATTGCCCTTTTATGCTCAATATAGAGCTCGCCGCGGCGGGCGAATCCAGGTTCGATGTTGCTAACCCGCACTCCGACCGAACCGTCGGCGCTAAACCACAGCGTACCTCTAATAGTGAGGACCATTCCTTCCAACATTGCTTGTTCCAATGAAGAACCGCTCCGCCTTAGCCTCGTATCCAACTTCTGTGCTGCATCCTCCCAAACGACGCATGGCAGGTACTCCACCCCTTCGGGAGAGACGGATGCGAGGTCAAAATTCCACTTGTTTTCAGACGTGCGTGGAGCTACGCATTCACCCTGCACCGCCAGGTCAGCCCTGCGGATCCGATTACTTACCCAGCCACGGACTTCGCTGACGGAACCTTCAGTTGACCTCGGTGCCGGCGTCTGACGCGGATTCATATGGCTTCCCCCTTTGGCGTGGCCGGGCTTGGTCCCGGCGTGCGTGTGGGAGTTTAGCGACAGCCTCGGACACCGGGCGAGTCAAACATCCAAGCTGTCAGCAAACTGACTCGCAGTTGTTGTCGTTTTGACGGGCGAAAACGACAACAACTGCGAGTTAGTTGGGAAGGAAGGGGAACGCGGTTCACCCTACTGGAGCCGGCGCTGCCGGGTTTCCGGGGAGAAGAAGGCCATCCACAGCACCGACACCACCACCAGGGCACCCGCCAGCGCAAAGGACGTGGCAAGGCCCAGTTCCGGCCAGAAGTAGTTGGCGAAGATCAGCGGCCCAAAGCCGGCGCCCAGGCGGGAGAACGTTGATGCCCAGCCAAAGCCACTGCCCCGCAGTTCCGTGGGGTAGAGCTCCGAAACGTAGGCATACAGCACCGGGATGGCCACCTGGACCACGAACCCGAACACCAGCAACCAGAACACCGCGGCCGTGGGAATGTCCACCACGAACGCCACGATCACCAGGGTCAGGGCGGACAGCGGCCCGGTGACGGCAAGGATCCACTTGCGTCCCACACGTTCCACGAGCAGGGCAGCCACCACAACGCCAAGGAAGCCGACGGCGGCCATGGACGCCGTGGTGACGAACGCCTTGTACTCCGCGAACCCGGCTCCGATCAGGATCCTGGGCATCCAGGTCAAGGACAGGTAGTAGACCAGGAGAATGCTGAAGAACAGGGCCCACGCGGCGGTGGTGACCTTCCAGTTGAACTGCCAGACGGACCTCAGTTGCGTCCAGGCGCTGCCGGCCGAAAGCCTTGGCGCGTCCTTGGCATCAGGCAGGCTGTAGGCCCGGGGTTCGGCGCCTGTGGCCACCACCAGCCCGTCAATGATCCTGGCCGCTTCTTCCCGCCTGCCCTTGCGGATCAGGAACAAGGGGGACTCGGGGACGCTCCGCCGGACCCAGAACACCAGGAGGGCGGGCAGTACCATCACCAGCATGGTCAGGCGCCAGTCACCGTTCAGGGCCACCAGTCCCGCCGAGACGAACCCGGCCAGGGCGGCGCCGATGGGCCACCAGCCGTCCATGGCCGTCAGGACTTTGCCGCGCTGCTTCCGAGGCGTGAACTCACCTACCAGGGCGTAGTCCACCGGAATGCAGCCGCCCAGTCCGAAGCCTGCCAGGAACCTGAAGATGCAGAACCACATGAAGTCGGGTGAGAAGGCACCCAGTACGGTGAAGATGGAGAACAGGAGCAGCGTGGCCGTGAACGCCTTCTTGCGGCCCACGGTGTCCGCGATGGTGCCCCAGGCGAACGCCCCGAGGGCCATACCGATCAGGTTGGCCGTACCCACCCATGCGGCCTCGCCCGGGGTCAGCGCCCAGTGCGTGGACAACAGCGGGATGAGGATGCCGTTAAGGGTCACATCCCAGGCGTCGAACATGAATCCGAGGCCCCCGATCAGGAAGATCCTGCCCTGGACTTTCCATCGCCAGGGCAGTTCCTGGACCACCTGTTCGCCGCTGGGCACAGTGGTGTAAGTATTCATCGCCGCCTCCTGCTGAAGACTCTATCCGGGGCTGCGGACGTTCACACTCCGGCGCACACAGGGGGTAACCGTTGCCTTCGCGATAAACTGGCCATATCCCCACCAACCGCGGCCCTGTTCCGCGAGATAAGACGGAGACATTTGTGAGCTTCACGCAGCATGAGCGCGTATCCATTGACCGTGTACCCATCCGCCGGGCCCTGATCTCGGTTTACGACAAGACCGGTCTGGAGGAGCTCGCCACGGGCCTGCACGCGGCCGGCGTGAAGCTCGTCTCCACCGGTTCCACGGCCAAGAAGATCGCCGCCGCGGGCATCCCCGTCCAGGAGGTGGAGGAAGTCACCGGCTCCCCGGAAATGTTGGACGGCCGCGTCAAGACGCTCCACCCGCGCGTCCACGGCGGCATCCTGGCCGACCGCCGGGTCCCGGCCCACATGGAAACCCTCGCCAGCATGGACATCGAGGCCTTCGACCTGGTGGTGGTGAACCTCTACCCGTTCGTGGAGACGGTAAAGTCCGGCGCCGCACAGGACGACGTCGTTGAGCAGATCGATATCGGCGGCCCGGCGATGGTGCGCTCGGCCGCGAAGAACCACGCCGCCGTCGCCATTGTGGTGGACCCGACCTTCTACGGCCAGGTGGTGGCGGCCGCTGCCGCCGGCGGCTTCGACCTGAAGACCCGCCGCCGCCTCGCCGCCAAGGCGTTCGCCCATACCGCCGCGTATGACAACGCAGTAGCCACCTGGACCGCCGGCCAGTTCCTGGATGAAGACGGCGACGGCGTCATCGACTGGCCCGCGTACGCCGGCCTGTCCTTGGAACGCTCCGAGGTCCTGCGCTACGGCGAGAACCCGCACCAGCAGGCGGCACTCTACGTGGACAAGGCTGCGCCGGTGGGCATCGCCCAGGCGGACCAGCTGCACGGCAAGGCCATGAGCTACAACAACTTCGTTGACGCCGACGCCGCCCTGCGCGCCGCCTACGACTTCAGCGAGCCCGCCGTCGCCATCATCAAGCATGCCAACCCGTGCGGTGTTGCCGTTGGTTCCGCGGACGCCGCCGACCCCATCGCCGACGCGCACGCCAAGGCCCACGCCTGCGACCCCGTCTCCGCGTTCGGCGGCGTCATCGCGGCCAACCGCACCGTGACCGCGGCCATGGCCAACACGGTCAAGGACATCTTCACCGAGGTCGTGATCGCCCCCGGCTTCGAACCCGAGGCCGTGGAGATCCTGTCCAAGAAGAAGAACATCCGCCTGCTTGCCCTCCCCGAAGGCTACGGCCGGTATCCTACGGAATTCCGCCAGGTTTCCGGCGGCATGCTGGTCCAGGTCAGCGACAAGGTGGACGCCGACGGCGACAACCCCGCCAACTGGACCCTCGCCGCCGGTGAGGCCGCGGATGAGAAGACCCTTGCGGACCTCGCCTTCGCCTGGACCGCGTGCCGGGCCGCGAAGTCCAACGCCATCCTGATTGCCGACAACGGCGCGGCCGTGGGCATCGGCATGGGCCAGGTCAACCGGCTCGATTCGTGCCGCCTCGCCGTGGAGCGGGCGAACACCCTGGGCGTGGAGGTTGAGTCCGACGTCGACGGCGCCGGCGGTGCCTCGAATACGGACGCGAGCGGCGCACCTGAGCGGGCCCGCGGCGCCGTCGCGGCCTCGGACGCGTTCTTCCCGTTCGCCGACGGCCTGCAGATCCTGATCGACGCCGGTGTCCGCGCCGTGGTCCAGCCCGGTGGCTCCGTCCGCGACGAGGAAGTCATCGCGGCAGCGAACGCGGCCGGCGTCACCATGTACTTCACCGGCGCCCGGCACTTCTTCCACTGATCGGCGGCATCGATTGCTCCCCACCGGTTCGACAAATACGGAGCAATCGATGGTGGATTGAACCAACAACGGCGCCCGTCCCCTGAAAAGGGGACGGGCGCCGTCGTCTGTTAAGCGGCTTAGTCCTGGGCCGCCGGGCCGGGCCCGGGTTCCGGAAGCGTCAGCTCGCGGGGCCGGGCTTCAGCCATCCGCTCTTCGGTCCAGTAGTCGAGGACTTCCTCGCTGGACTGGTCAAGGTCGGCGTGGCTGACAGGGTCCTGGTCCGGCGCCGGTTCGTTAGGATTTCGCTGCATCGGTGTACGTTGCCTCGATAACCGAGCCCCAGTACGGGCCGTACATGACGGCGGAGCGGTTGTAGCCGTAGCTGTTGATCGAGTTCTGCAGCCCGTCGGAGCCCGTAGTGGAGTTCGTCTGGATGAACCAAGGTCCGCCGGAGGAACCGCCCGTCATGTCGCAGGGAATACCCTGGGTGCCGAACTGTGGATTGTTGGGATCATTCGTGGCCTTGCCGGTGCAACTCCACAGGGATGTGCCGTCGAACGGTGCAGCCTGCGGGTAGCCGAAGGCCTTGTAAGTCAGCCCATAAGCTTGGTTGAAGGCAGTGCCCGAGCCGCCAACGACGTCCGTCAGGTTCTGCCCGCCCAAGGGGTTCACGACGGCGAAGGCGGTGTCGTAGGTCATGTCTCCGTTGGACACCCACTGGGTGGGGGCGTACAGGGCCTTGGCGGACCACTTGCCGTAGGGTGCCGCGCCGTTGTCGTATGCGGGTACGAAGACGAAGTTGGTGGCGTAGGCGCCACTTTCGTTAACGCAGTGTCCGGCCGTTGCCACAGTGCTGCCGTTCGCGGAGGAGACGGCGTTTCCCGAGCACACGTAGTTGGTTGTGCCCATGGTGAAGAAGACCTTGCCGATGTGCGAGACGGGGGTCTCACTCTTGGCGATGGTGGGCTTTCCCTTGGTCCCCTGGGTGGTGGCCGGCTTGCCCTTCTCCACCACGGCGAGGCTGGAGCGGTTGCCGCGCTCGAGCGCCTTGCCCGCCAGCGTGTCACCCGGAAGGGCGCTCTGCATCCGTTCGGGGGTCCAGTAGTCGGCCGCGCCGCCGGCATCGACAGAGATGCTGGCAACCGAGGGATGTGCCTTCCCGTCGGACGGGGCCGGGGTGGCGGAAGCCCCGCCGGCTGAGGTGATGGCCAGCACGGCGGCCGCGGAGAAGGTCAGGAGGCCGGATGCCAGGGACCTGGTACGTGTCATTGTTGTCCTGTCTGAACGGGGTTGGGCCCGGGATCGGGAGTGACTTAGCGAACTTATCGCCGCGCGCCGCGTTTGTACACACTCGTGACCAATCATCCGGCGGCACGAGCCGGGCGGGCGCCCGGTACCTGCCCCCCGGTAGCGACGCCGGCCGGGGCACCCGGGTGGGTGCCGTCGTCGGGCGTTCTCTATCGCTGTAATGCTGCTCCCACCGGGGTAATCCGGGAGGCCCGTTAAGGTTCAAACCGGCGTCCTCGGGTAAGTTGTACTTGGTGAAATAGACAAAGATTTCACGACCAAGCCGACCTTCAGGGAGACGCCCGCGCATGTCCAAGATTATCTACACCCACACCGACGAAGCGCCGATGCTGGCTACCTATTCGTTCCTGCCCATCATCGAGGCCTTCGCTTCGACTGCAGGTGTGGAGGTGGAGACCCGCGACATCTCGCTCGCCGGCCGCATCATTGCCGTGTTCGGTGACTACCTCACCCCGGAGCAGCAGATCGGTGACGCCCTTGCTGAACTCGGTGAGCTGGCGAAGACGCCGGAAGCCAACATCATCAAGCTGCCCAACATCAGCGCCTCCATCCCGCAGCTGAAGGCGGCCATCGCCGAACTGCAGGGCCAGGGCTATGCCCTGCCGGATTACCCCGACAACCCCACGTCGGACGAAGAGACCGCCGTGCGCTCGCGCTACGACAAGATCAAGGGCTCCGCAGTGAACCCGGTCCTGCGCGAAGGCAACTCGGACCGCCGTGCACCGCTGTCCGTGAAGAACTACGCCCGGCAGAACCCGCACTCCATGGGCGCCTGGACCTCGGACTCCAAGACCAACGTGGCCACCATGGGCCAGGACGACTTCCGCTCCAACGAGAAGTCCGTGGTCATCGACGCCGACGGCACCATCGCCATCCAGCTGGTCCGCGAGGACGGCTCGGTCAAGGTCCTGAAGAAGGCCTTCCCCGTCCTGGCCGGCGAGGTCATCGACGGCACCGTGATGCGCGCCGCAGCCCTTGACGAGTTCCTGAAGGCCCAGGTGGCCCGTGCCAAGGAAGAGGGAGTGCTGTTCTCCGCGCACCTGAAGGCCACCATGATGAAGGTTTCGGACCCGATCATCTTCGGCCACGTGGTGAAGGCATACTTCTCCGAACTCTTCGAGACCTACGGCAAGCAGCTCAGCGCCGCCGGCATCAGCCCCAACAACGGCCTGGCCGCCATCCTGAGCAGCCTTGAGGACCTGCCGGCGGACGTCCGCGACGGCGTCCAGAACCTGATCAAGAAGGGCCTGGAAGACGGCCCCGCGCTGGCCATGGTGGACTCCGACAAGGGCATCACCAGCCTCAACGTGCCCTCCGACATCATCGTCGACGCCTCGATGCCGGCCATGATCCGTACCTCCGGCCACATGTGGGGCCCGGACGGCAAGGAAGGCGACACCCTGGCGGTCCTGCCGGACAGCTCCTACGCGGGCATCTACCAGGTGGTCATCGATGACTGCCGCGCCAACGGCGCCTACGACCCCACCACCATGGGCACCGTCCCGAACGTGGGCCTGATGGCCCAGGCAGCCGAAGAATACGGCAGCCACGACAAGACGTTCGAAATCCAGGAAGCCGGCAAGGTGCAGATCGTTGACGGCAACGGCAACGTCCTGGTCGAACACGACGTCGTCCCCGGTGATATCTGGCGCGCCTGCCAGACCAAGGACGCCCCCATCCGCGACTGGGTCAAGCTGGCCGTCACCCGCGCCCGCGCCTCGCAGACCCCCGCCGTGTTCTGGCTGGATGAGGAGCGCGCCCACGACGCCAACCTCATCGCCAAGGTCAACGAATACCTGAAGGACCACGACACCGAGGGCCTGGACCTCCAGATCATGTCCCCGGTCAACGCCACCGCCTTCACCCTGGAGCGGATCCGCAAGGGTGAGGACACCATCTCCGTCACCGGCAACGTGCTCCGCGACTACCTCACGGACCTGTTCCCCATCCTCGAACTGGGCACCAGCGCCAAGATGCTCTCGGTTGTGCCGCTGATGAACGGCGGCGGACTCTTCGAGACCGGCGCCGGCGGTTCCGCCCCCAAGCACGTCCAGCAACTGCTCAAGGAAAACCACCTGCGCTGGGACAGCCTGGGCGAATTCCTGGCACTGGCCGTGAGCTTCGAGCACCTGGCCACCACCACGGGCAACGCCCGCGCACAGGTCCTGGCCGACACCCTGGACCGCGCCACCGGCACGTTCCTGCTGGAGAACAAGTCGCCCAGCCGCCGCGCCGGCGAGCTGGACAACCGCGGCAGCCACTACTTCCTGGCCCGTTACTGGGCTGAGGAGCTGGCCAAGCAGACGTCCGACGCCGACCTTGCCGCCGCATTCAGCTCGGTCGCCGGTGAGCTGTCCTCCAAGGAAGAAACGATCGTTGGCGAGCTGGCTGAGGTCCAAGGTTCACCCGTGGACATCGGAGGCTACTACCGCCCGGAGGACGCCAAGGCGTCCGCCGTGATGCGTCCGTCCGCCACCCTTAACCAGGTCATCGCCAGCCTGGCCTAGCCCGGCCGCTGCAACGGCAGCCACACAAGAGGCGGTGTTCCGGATGATTCCGGAACACCGCCTCTTCTGCATTCCAGCGTCATGGCGTGGGTTAGTTCTTGCCCTTGCCCTTGTCGCCGCCGCTGTTCTTTGCCCCGCCGCTGCCGGAATTACCTTGGGCAGGCGCGGGCTGGGGTACGGGTGCATCCGCCGTGGGGGAGGCGCTCTGGGCCGCTTGCTGCGCCGCCGTCCGCGCGTCCTCGGCGGCCTTCGCGGCAGCTTGCTGGGCGGCAACGGCATCGTTGAGGTCTGCCCTGACGGCGCTGGCGACGGTGGTGATGCTGCGGCTCCGTTCCTCCGAAACCTGGCCCTTCGCCGCGGCGGCCGAGAGGTCGGATTCAAGCCCGTCCAGCGCCTTCAGGGCCGTGGCAGGATCCTCCTGCGAGGCCGCCTGGGTAACTTCCAGTACCCGGGCCTGGAATTGTGTGGCGGCTTCCCGTTGCAGGCCTGTCCCGGGGGAGGCACACGCACCCAAGAGCCCGGCGGCCAGCACCGCCGCCGAGCCGGCCACAGCCAACCGCAGCACGGTGGTCACCCGCAACGTCACGGCGCTACGCTCTTCTGGAGTTCCTTGAGATGGTCGCCCAGGGTGCCCGTCACGGTGGGATAAGGGACGACGTCGGCGGGCCGGGCGGACACGCTGATCATCACCGCGGCGGCGGCCGCGGCAACCACCAGGATGCCCAGGATCACGGCCAGCCAGATTCGGTTGCTCCTGAGGAACCGGCCCACCGAAGAGGGGCTTTTCTCCGCCGGGCGTCGCGGGATCCCCGGGGCCGACGCTTCGCGAGCGGTTGCTCCGCCGGGATCCGCCGCTTGGCGCAGCTCATCCACCGATTCTTGGGCAGTGATGGATGGCGGGTGAAACGGCATGGCGGGCAGCACCCGGGTGGTCTCCGCTGCCAGTTCCCCCGGGGTGGAAGCGGGCGAGACCAGGGCCTGGCGCAGCGAGGTCTCGATGTCGGCGGCCGTTGGCCGTTCAAGGGGCTCAATCGACGTCATGGAGCGGATGAGCTCAGCCCATTCGGAGGGGACGTCGTCGGGAATTTCCGGAGCGCGGTGCAGCCGCGCAACAGCGGATTCCACCGCACTGCCGGGGTACTCAACGGTCCCCTTGATGCACTCGAGCAGCACCAGCCCCAGCGAATAGATGTCGGTTGCGGGGGAAAGGGGCTTGCCGAGCGCCTGCTCGGGGCTGAGGTAGGCGGCGGTGCCCACCATGGTCCCGGTGGCGGTGAGCCTGGTAGAGTCCACGATCCTGGCGATGCCGAAGTCCGTAAGCTTGGGACGCAAGGGCTCGCCGGGACGGATCTGGACCAGCAGGATGTTGCCGGGTTTGATGTCGCGGTGGATGATGCCCAGGCCGTGCACGTAGGCCAAGGCATCGGCGATGCCTGCACCGATGACGGACAGTTCTTCCAGAGGCACCCGGCTGTGCCGGATGCGGCCGCGGAGGTCCTGTCCCTCGACGAGCTCCATGGTCAGGAAGGGCCTGGGTTCGTCTGGAACCCGGTCATCAATCCCAGCGTCGAAGAGCGTGACCAGGCCAGGGTGGTTGAGCGTGGCAAGGAGCTGGATCTCGGCTTCCTGGCGCTTGAGCTCATCCGCGTCCGGGGCCTGCGGGGCAAAGAGTTTCAAGGCGACGTCGCGGCCGAGGTTTTCGTCGCGGGCGCAGTACACCGATGACATTCCGCCGCGGCCTATTACCTCACTCAAACGGTAACGTCCGCCGACCACTTCATTCTTGATGGAGCTAGGCGATTCCGCCACCATGACCGTTCCTCCCGGTGCGCTGCGGCACTGTCGTACCCCAAATTATACGAGGGGCGCAGTGAAACCACAGATTGGCTGGCTTTGGCTGTGCGGCATGCCAACGGTCCGGCGGCTGGTTGAAGCATCACCGCCGGACCATTGGCTACAAGGACATGTGTGCTGATGACATGTTTTGTGTTGTGCTCATGCTGTTCCGGGTGGGTGTCCTCCTCTCGCCGCCCCGCACGGGGCAGCCCCTTCAGGCGCCTCTGTACGGGCGCTGCTTATCCTGTAAAGACGGTGGCCCTAGGAGACCCTGCGCTTCCGGAGCACCAGGAGTCCTGCCACCAGGAGCAGCAGTGCCAGGGGCACCAGGGATGCATCCCAGCCGGTCTTGGCGAGGCTGGCGTGGGCCGTGCCGGTGTTGGCTGGGGTGGAAGCACCGCTGGCAGGGGCGGTGACGGTGGCGATGGCCCCACTCACTGCCCTCGAGCCGGCGGATGCCGCCGGAACGTCGCCGGTGCCCTGGCTGCCGGCTCCGGGATCCGTGGTGCCGGCATCTCCGGCGGCAGGATCGCTTGCGCCGGGGGTGCTTGTTCCCGGATCAACGGTGCCGGCGTCCCCGGCGGTGCCATCTGCCGGTCCTGTGGTGCCTGTGGTGTTGTCGACGCCGAGTCCAATGCCGAGATCAGTGCCGAGGCCGGCGGCGGCCTCCGGCCCGCCGCTGCTTGCCGTTCCGGTGCCAAAGCCGGTGCCGAGGGTGACGTTGGCGTCGACTGTGGTCGTGCTTTCGGTGCCGGTGCCGAGTGTTACGGCGGCGTCGGCCGTGGTCCCGTTGGGGTTGGTGCCGAGTCCGAGGTTGACGTTTGCGGCGGCTGCCTGGTCGGTGGTGCCGGTGGTACCGAGGTCTGTGCCGGTGCCGAGTGTTACGGCGGCGTCGGCCGTGGTCCCGTTGGGGTTGGTGCCGAGTCCGAGGTTGACGTCTGCGGCGGCTGCCAGGTCGGTGGTGCCGGTGGTACCGAGGTCTGTGCCGGTGCCGAGGGTGACGTTGGCTGCCGCGGCCGGGACGGTGGTCCCGGTGCGGTTGCTGCCGAGGCCAAGGCTGACGTTGGCGGCCGCGGCGACGCCCGTCGAGCTGGACGGCGTTGGGTCACCCAGCAGGCCCAACGACGTCGAGTCGGCGGGCGCCGCCGAGATCAGGGCGGACGCGGAGAGATCAGTCCCGCTGGTTGTGTCCGCTGCGCTTGCTGCGGTGCATCCGAAGGCCAGCAGGCCGCCGGCAAAGAGGGCGCCAAGCAGCCCCCTGCGAAGGTTGGTACTCATGGTGATTACTCCTGAAAAGTTGAGGTTCGGGCACGCAATCCGCTGCCCGTCATGCCACGTGCTGCCCCGAACGGGGCAGGCGGCATCAACTAGTCAGGTGAAGAACCGGGGTCGAAGGAGGCCGGGGCAGGGATGTGCCCGGAAGGCTCGCTGGCGAGCAGTGCGCCGGGCCGTTCTAGACCAATGTCGAACACGCTTAGCCACGCGGCCGCCCCGGACGGACCGGCGGATGATCCGCTGCTGCCCGTACCGGACGCCGGGACCCCTGGAACCTGGCCAGGCACGTGCGCCGGGTCACCGGGGACAGACTGCCCGGAAGCAGGATCTGCGGACGCAGGCTCCATTCCGGATATGTCCGTCGGTGCCGCGTTGCCTGCCGACTGCAACAGCAAGTCGTCCCCAACCCCAAACTCGCTGGGCAGCGCGCCGGAAGCCGGGCCCGGGTCCGGGGACTCCTCGAGGGCAGCCGCAGGCGCTTCCGCCGGCGACTGCTGGTCCACCGCGGGATCCGCGCTGCCCACCGCAGGAAGACCTGCTGGTAAGGCGCCGATGGGCAGAGCAGGAAGGCTCACGGGGGTGGCACCAGTCAGGAGATCAGAAACGGGCTGGAGCACCGGCTCCAGTACGGGAACGGCCTCGGCTGCGGGGGCCACAACCACCGGCAGAGCCACGGCCGTCACGGCGTCAGCAACGTCGACACAGGGAGCAGAAATTGAAGAAACAGTTCCCGGCGGAACAGCCTGCTCCAGCGCGGGAACAACCGCGATGGCGTTGTCCGCGAGGCCGGAAATCCGGGAGGCCACAGATTGGGCCGGCCCGGGTGCAACGGCACCTCCCGCTGGGGAGCCGGCGGAAGGCGTTGAAACCGAATCCGTAAGGCTATGGGGCAGGGATAGTACCGTGCTGGTGGCACTGCCGGTCAGGGACGGCGAGTCCGGTCCGGCGTCCGCGGATGCTGCCGTGGATGAAAGGGTCAGCCACATGATTGCGGCTGCCCCGCCGAGGAGCGCCGGGCGCAGGGCACACCATGGCGATCCCTTTCGAGCCATGCGTACCACCCCCCAGTGTCCGGCGCAATCGATGCTGCCTACAGGGTAGGACCGGGCATTCCGAGAAGTCTAGGGGTGGGCGCAAACTATCGTGGAATTCCGCCCCAAACCCTAACGGTTGTCGTTCGGGTAGGTAACGCCCAGCTGCGCGCGAACGCCGTCGAACAGCCTCATCGTGTTCAACGAATCCTCCAGTGGCATCACCGGACTTTCGGTGAGCCCCTGTTGGACGCACCGCATCACTTCGCGCAGTTCGTAAGTGTAGCCCTTTCCCACAACGTCGAACGTTTCGGTCCGGCGGTTCTCCCACCCATTGGCGATGACGAGTTCACGCGGACTGTTGATCGATCCAACGCTCTGCAGGAATCCCAGGCTCCCGGCAACAGTGGCGGTACGTGGCCCGTGCGCCAGCAGGGATGAGGTGAGCTGGACCTGGGCCGCGTGGCTGTAGCCAAGAGTGATCGCGTTTTGGGCGTCAACGCCGTCGTCGTTCACGAATCCGGTGGCGCTCACGGTCTGCGGAAAGCCGAGGGTGCCAAGCGCCCAGAGGAGCGGATAGACCGACAGATCCAGCAGTGCACCGCCGCCGTCTTCGCGCGCCCAGAGCCGGGCGGTGGGTGAGTACGGTGCAGGAAAGCCGAGGTCGGCGCTGATCCAGTGGATGTCGCCCAGTTCACCCGACGCGGCTATTTCGAAAGCCCGCTGCATTGACGGCAGGAACCGGCTCCAGACCGCCTCCATTAGGAAGAGCTTGCGGTCTCGGGCAACGTCGATGAGTTCGGCAGCTTCCCGGGCGTTGATGGTGAAGGCTTTTTCGCAAAGCACGTGCTTGCCGGCGTGGAGGGCGGCGAGGACTATTTCGTGGTGCTGGGCGTGCGGTGTTGCGACGTAGACGACGTCCACGGCGTCATCGGCGAGGAGCCGCTGGTAGCCGGGGACGCCGTCGTCGTCCCCGTATGCTTTCTCAAAATCGTAGGCCACGGCGAACGCGTCCGCAGAGTCCTGTGCCCGGGAACTGACCGCGTACAGCCGGGCGTCCTGGAGCAACGCGAGATCCTGCGAGACGGCGCGGGCAATGCTGCCCGTGGCGATGATTCCCCAGCGGAGTGGCGCTCCGGTGGCGGACCGGGGGTCCTGGTCAGGCTGGCCGGTCAGCCATGGCGTGGCGATGGGAGCACTCATAGTTGCCATCCTGTCACAGCCCTGTGGGGGTGGGGGACTGCGTCGCCAGGAGGGAGGACAGGAACAGGACAAAGGGGCCCAAGGCCAGGGCGCGTTGCCCGCGCCTTGAGCCCCGAGGCCTCAGGCAGAGGCGGCGACGGCAGCCCGGCCGCGGACGGGTTCCTCCGTCAGTTTGCCTTGCTGCAGGCGGAAACGGCGGTCGGTCTTGTTGGCCAAGGCGCGGTCGTGCGTCACCACCAGGATGGTGGTGTTGTGGTCCCGGCTCAGCGAGCTGAGGAGCTCGATAATGTGGTCGCCGGTTTGCTCGTCCAGGTTCCCTGTGGGTTCGTCCGCCAGGATGAGCTTGGGCTCGTTGGCCAGCGCCCGGGCAATGGCTACACGCTGCTGCTCGCCACCGGAGAGCCTGTTGATACGCCGCTCATGCTTGGAAGGGTCCAGTTGGACCTGCTCCAGCAGCTCCCTGGCCCGCTGCAGCCGGGCTGCCTTGCGCATGCCGGCGAACTCCATGGGCAGCATGACGTTATCCACGGCCGACAGGTTGGGGATCAGGTTGAACTGTTGGAAGACGAAACCTATATCGCGCCGGCGGTACTCGGTCAGTTTGGCGTCGGGCATCCTGGCGAGGCTGACCCCGTTGACCACCACGTCTCCGCTGGTGGGCTTGTCCAGCGCGCCCAGGAGGGACAGCAGGGTGCTCTTGCCACTGCCGCTCTTGCCAACGATCGAAGCGAGGGTTCCTTGCTCCAAGTCAAGGCTGACATCGTTGACGGGCTTGATGGTGCGGTCACCTGAGTTGAAAGTACGGACCAGGTTCTTGACTTCAATCATGGCTATTCTCCTCGCAGGACTTCGATCGGACGGATACGCGCGGTGAGCAGCGCAGGAACCAGGGCGCCGACGATGGCGACGCCGAACACGGCAGCAATACCACCGGCGATCACTCCCGGCGATGCGCTGGCGGTCACGGAGTTCAACAACTGGGAGGCGCCGCCCAAGGGACCACCCTGGCCGCCGGGGAAGCCGCCGGCCCCGCCCGGGAATCCGCGGCCGGTGGTTGTGGCGGCAGTCGTGGTGGTGTTGCTGCTGATCAGGGCAGAGGCAATGCCGCCGCTGGCAAATGATGCGATGCCGGCTCCCACTGCGCTGCCCAGTGCGGCGAGGACCAGCGCTTCCAGCACGAACTGCAGCCCGATGGTGCGGTTGGGTGCACCGATGGCCTTCAGCACACCGATCTCGCGGCGGCGCTCGCGGACCAGCATCACCATAATGAGCAGGATGATCAGGCCTGCCGTGCCAAGGGCGGCGATGAATGCGATCAAGGAAATGTTCTTGACGCTGTCCAGGGAGCTGACGGCCGTCTGCAGGTTCTGGCCCTGGGTGACGTCAGCCTTGTCAGAGCCGAGCGCCGTCTGCAGTGCCGTCTTGGTGGAGGCCACATTGTTCATCGAGTTGACCGTGACAATCATGCTGGACAGCTCATTGGGCGTACCGGCCAGGGTCTGGGCAGTAGGCAGTGTCACGTAGACGGCGTTGTTGCCGAATGCGGTGCCTGCGTCGAACAATCCGGCCACCGTGTAGGCCTGGTCATTGATGGTGAAGGTGGAACCGGGCGAGAGGTTGTTCTTTTCGGCCAGTGTGGTGCCGAGCAGCGCGCTGGTCGACGCGGTTGAGTAGTCGCCGAGCCCCGAGCCCTGCGTGATGTTCAGGGCCTTGCCGGTGCTGTCCACCTCTGCGCCGATCCCCGTGGCAGTGATGGGCAGGGACCTCACGGCCTGTGTGCTTCCGGTGGAACCCGTGGTTCCGTTGGCCTGCTGGTTGCGGTTGCCCAGCGTGCCGGCGTCCACCGCAGCGGTCAGGCTGGTGGTCAAGGTGGCTGCGGACTGACCGCCGGGTCCGCCTTGGCCGCCCCCGGGACCGGCCTGGCCCGTCTGGCCTGCTGCTGCCTGCGCTGCGGCTTCAGCGGCATTGCGGAGGCGGAGTGATGAGGTCCCGACGACGGCACTGACGTTGGGTACGGCGGCGGCAGCCGCTGCCTGGTCGGCGGTGAGGGGCTCCCCGCCGCCTTCAAAGCCTTGGCCGCCTGCGGGGTTGACAGTCAGGACGGTGCCAACGGAGGCGTTCAGCTCCTGGACTTTGGCTCCGACCGCCTGGTTGGCCACCAGCATGGCCAGGGCCAGTCCAATGGCGACGGCCAGCACCGCGACGACAGCTGCGGTTCGGACCTTGTTTCTGAAGGCATTGCCTACGCTTCGGGCAAGGACGCTCACGTTACTCCTATGACTCAGGTGCCGGCGCGGAGGGCCGGCTTCGCATCAACATTCGCCGGGCATGCTGTGCAGGAATCCGGCCACGCCTGTGTTTGCGCTGTGAAGCGCTATTGACAGCTTTGTCACAGGAGTACTAGAAATTAAGGAACTCGTCAGAAAACGCTTTCTGAATTGAGTCGCAACCCATCCGATGCACCACGTACCAAGGCATGTGGTCTATTTGGCATGCCGGAAACCAGGCCAATGACGTCCCTGAACACCCTCCGACCTTTCCCGTCCATGCAGCGGGGCCTCCCGCGCCTCGCTATGATCGCCACCTCCGTCGCCTGCGCGCTGGCCGTCGGACTTGCCGTGGCGGCTCCCGCCCCGGCCACGCCGGCACCAACCGGCGGCGGCACCATCCGTGCTCATGATGCAGCAACTGCCGGTTGGGCCGCCGTCGGAGGCGGTACCAATGGCGGCGCCGGCGCACCCGCCGCAAACACCTACGAGGTGAATACCCTTGCCGGGCTGAAGGCTGCGCTCGCCAACCACGGCGAGCCGACCGCACCGAAGGTGGTTTACGTCCGCGGCACTATCGACGGAAACCAGGCCTCGGACGGCCGCATCCTCGGGGAGCAGGATTACGCGTCCGGATACGACATCACCAAGTACATGTCCTGCTTCGGACCGGAGGGACGGGTGTGGAGCGACCAAACCTTCGATTACTGCAAAAAGCAGCGCCAACTCCGGCAGACCGGCAGCAACAACATGAAGCGGCAGATTGAAATCAGCATCCCCAGCAACACCACCCTCGTAGGGGCGGATGGGGCCGCCGGCTTTGTAGGTGCAAACATTGTGATCCTTAACGCCTCGAACGTGGTGATTCGAAACCTCAGCATTGAAGCGCCGGTGGATTTCTTCACCACATGGTCTCCCGACGACGGCGACGGAGCCTGGAATGCGCGCTTCGATGCTGTCTCTTCGGTGACGTCCCACCACGTTTGGATAGACCACGTCCAGTTGTCTGACGGCAGGTTCCCCGATGCGAAGGCGCCGATGGGCTTCCGGGGCAAGCCTGCGAACCGGCACGATGGACTGCTGGATCTGAAGGACGGCACCGATTTCGTCACCGTTTCGAATAGCAGGCTGTCCAACCACGACAAGACCATGCTCCTGGGGTCGGGCGATGAACACGTGGACAAAGATGGCGGCAAGCTTCATGTCACGTACATCGGCAACCTGTTCGAGAACATCCAGCAACGCGGACCGCGAGTGCGCTTCGGCGAAGTCCATGTCGTCAATAACTATTTCGTCGGCAGCACTGACAACCCCGGATACCCCATGATCAGCGAGGGGCAGGGCGGTCACAGCTACTTCCTGGGCGCCGGATATGAATCACGAATCTTTTCAGAGCGAAACGCGTTCGAATACACCGGACCCGGTGCTGACCAGAGCGTCATGGTCAGCAACTACAACGGCAACCGCTTCAGCGATACCGGGTCCTGGTTCAACGGGGCCGCCGCGGACCTGAACGCCATAGCCCGTGCCTCCTTCGACCAACACCGTGCGCAGGCCCTTGCTGACGCAGAAGCGACCGGAACTCCTGCCGCGGACTGGACCGGCTGGGACTTCACCACGGATGTGGGCTGGAACCCCGCCGACGCCTACAGCTACAAAGCATTTACCACCCCTGCGGCCGTGAAGAACCACGCGCTGCAGTTCACCGGACCGGGAGTGCTCCGGGTCCAGCGCTAGGCAGACGCAGGAAAGCCCGGCCCCACGGAGGGACCGGGCTTCCTGTAGCCGGTTTTATGACGGCTGTTGCAAGGGTGCTACTTGGTGATCGGGCCGAGTACGGGGTCGTCCGTGTAGGCCGTCTTCACGTTGGCGGAGGTCACGATGACCGGCTCCAGCAGGTAGGCGGGAACAACCTTGTTGCCGTTGTTGTAGGACTTGTCGTCGTTGACCTCGGGCTTCTTGCCGGCCTGCAGGTCCTTGACCATGGTGATGGCGTGCTCAACGAGCTTGCGGGTGTCCTTGTTGATGGTGGAGTACTGTTCGCCCGCCAGGATGGACTTGACCGACTCAACCTCGGAGTCCTGGCCGGTGACCACCGGGATCGGCTTGCCTGCGGCCTTGACGGAGGTCAGGATCGCGCGGGCCAGGGTGTCGTTGGGGGACAGGACGCCGTCGACGTTGGCGCTGCTGTAGCTGCCGCTGAGCAGGGTGTCCATACGGCGCTGGGCGTTCTCAGCCTTCCAGCCCTGGGTTACGGCCTGCTCGAAGCTGGCCTGTCCGGAGACAACCTTGAGGGTGCCGTCGTCGATCTTGGGCTTCAGGATGCTCATGGCGCCGTCGAAGAACACCTTGGCGTTGGCATCATCCGGGGAACCGGCGAACAGTTCAATGTTGTACGGGCCGGACGGCTTCTTGGCCTTGAGGCCGTCCAGCAGGGCCTGGCCCTGGAGAACGCCGACCTTGAAGTTGTCGTACGCCACGTAGTAGTCAACGTTGGCAGTGTTCAGCAGGAGGCGGTCGTAGGCGATGATGGTGGCGCCCGCGTCCTTGGCCTGCTTGAGCTGGGTACCCAGTTGGGAACCGTCGATGGCGCCCACGATGATGACCTTGGCACCCTTGGTAACCATGGCGCTGATCTGGTTCTGCTGCTCGGAAACGCCGCCGTTGGCGAACTGGACATCAGCCTTGAACCCTGCGCCGTTCAGGCCGTCGTTGAACAGCTTCTCGGCCAGGACCCAGTTCTCACTGGTCTTCTGCGGAAGCGCGACGCCGATCGAGGAGTTCTGGTCGAATCCTGCGGCACCGCTGCTGGAACCACCGGAGGGTTCCGAGCGTCCACAGCCCGTCAGCGCCAGTGCTGCGATGGCAGCAACCGCTGCGGCCTTCCCTGCTTTACCAAACATTCGCATTGTTGGTTCTCTTTCTTTGTGTGATGGAACAGTATTCAGGCTGCAAACTTCAGGCTTCCCTGGCGATCGCTTCCTTGGTGGAGGTTGTTTCGTCAGGCTGGATGGGGCCGCTGGGACCGGCGGTGTTGCGGTTCATGTTCCGGGTCAACATGCCGATGATGGACCGCTTGCCCTGCGACTTGTTGTAGACGTCGAAGGCGACCGCGATCAGGAGGACCAGGCCCTTGATGATCTGGGTGAGGTCGGCGCCGACGCCCAGGAGCTGGAGGCCGTTGTTGAGCACGGCCATGACCAGGCCACCGATGATGGAGCCGACCACGGTACCCACGCCGCCTGTCACTGCCGCGCCGCCGATGAAGACTGCGGCGATGGCGTCCAGTTCCCAGCCCACGCCGTCAAAGGGGCCGGACGCGGTGGAGCGGCCCACGAAGATCATGCCGGCCAGGCCGGCCAGGATGGACATGTTCATCATGACCAGGAAGTTGACCTTCTTGGATTGGACACCGGACAGCTCGGCTGCGTGGCGGTTGCCACCAACAGCGTAGACGTGGCGGCCAACGACGGTGCGCGAGGAGATGAAGCCGTAGATCAGGACCAGGACGGCCAGGATCAGGCCGGGGATGGGGAAGGACGTGCCGGGCCGGCCCGTGGCGAACAGGTACGTGGCGTAAAGGATGGCGGCGCAGATCAGCACCAGCTTCACCACGGTCACCCACATTTCGGGGACGCCGGCGCCCAGCGCCTTGGCGCGAGCCCGGGCGCGGAGTTCGCCCACGACGACGAAGACCGCAACGGCGATGCCCATCAGGAGTGTCAGGTTATTGAACCCGGTGTCCGGTCCCACCTCGGGAAGGTAACCGGAGCCGAGGTACTGGAAGTCTTCCGGGACGGGAATGGTATTGGATTTGCCCACGAACTGGTTGAAGCCGCGGAACAGGAGCATGCCGGCCAAGGTGACGATGAAGGCAGGAATGCCCACATAAGCGGTCCACAGGCCTTGCCAAGCACCGATCAGGGCTCCGAGCAGCAGGCCCAGGAGCACGCCCGCATACCAGGGGATTCCCCAGTCGCGGATGGCCAGGGCAACGCTGACCCCGACAAACGCCGCGACCGAACCCACGGAGAGATCGATGTGCCCGGCGATGATCACCAGGACCATGCCGATTGCCAGGATCAGGATGTAGGAGTTGCCGTTGAAAAGGTTGATGACGTTGCCGGGAGTGAGGGTGCGGCCGTCGGTGAAGATTTGGAAGAAAATGATCAGCGCAACCAAGGCGAAAATCATGCCGAATTGGCGGGTGTTGCCGCCAAACAGCTTTTTGAGGGCGTTCATGGTGTCAGTCCTTGTGTCCGGAAGGTTCTGGGGTTTGCCAGGAGGTCAGGCGGCTTTTCGGGTAGCGGAGGTCATCAGTTTCATCAGGCTTTCCTGGCTGGCCTCGTCTTTGTTCAGGACACCGGTGATGGCGCCTTCGAAGATGGTGTAGATGCGGTCGGACAGGCCCAGGAGCTCGGGGAGCTCCGAGGAGATAACGATGACGCCCTTGCCCTGGTTGGCGAGCTGCTGGATGATGCCGTAGATCTCATACTTGGCGCCGACATCGATGCCGCGCGTGGGCTCGTCGAGGATCAGCAGGTCGGGGTCCGTGAACATCCACTTGGCGAGGACCACCTTCTGCTGGTTGCCGCCGGAGAGCTTGGCAACGCCTTCCTCGACGGAAGGCGTCTTGGTGCGCAGCGACTTGCGGTACTGCTCCGCAACCGTGAATTCCTGGTTGGCGTCCACCACGAAGTTGTGGCTGATCTTGCGGAGGTTTGCCGCCACGGTGGTGGTCTTGATGTCGTCCAGGAGGTTCAGGCCCAGTGACTTGCGGTCTTCGGTGACGTAGCCCAGGCCGGCGTCAATAGCATGCCGGACGTTCTTGAGGACCACTTCCTTGCCGTCCTTGTAGATGTGGCCGTCGATGAAGCGGCCGTAGGACCGGCCGAAGACCGAGCGGGCCAGTTCCGTGCGCCCGGCGCCCATCAGCCCTGCGAAGCCGACGATTTCGCCGCGGCGGACGAAGAAGTTCGAGCCTTTGCAGACCAGGCGGTCCTGGATGGCCGGGTGGCCAACAGTCCAGTCCTTGACCTCGAAGAACACCTCGCCGATCTTGGGGGTGTGGTCCGGGAACCGTGATTCCAGCGTCCGGCCCACCATGCCCTTGATGATCCGGTCCTCGTCCACGCCGTCCTTCTTGACGTCCAGCGTCTCGATGGACTTGCCGTCGCGGATGATGGTGATCGAATCGGCCACCTGCTCAATCTCGTTGAGCTTGTGCGAAATGATGATCGAGGTGATGCCCTTCGCCTTCAGGCCGAGCATCAGGTCCAGCAGGTGCTGGGAGTCGGACTCGTTCAGGGCGGCAGTGGGCTCGTCCAGGATCAGGATCTTCACGGACTTGTTCAGGGCTTTGGCAATTTCCACCAGCTGCTGCTTGCCGACACCGATCTCCTTGATGGGAGTGTCCGGGTCATCCCGAAGGCCCACGCGCGCCAGCAGGTCCAGGGACCGCAGCCGGGCCTCGGCCCAGTCGATGACGCCCCGCTTGGTGGGTTCGTTGCCCAGGAAGATGTTCTCCATGATGGACAGCTCCGGGATCAGCGCCAGTTCCTGGTGGATGATCACGATGCCGGCGTGCTCGCTGGCCCTGATGTCCTTGAACTGCTGGACCTGGCCCTGGTACACGATGTCGCCGTCGTAGCTGCCGTAGGGGTACACGCCCGACAGGACCTTCATGAGGGTGGACTTGCCGGCGCCGTTTTCGCCGCAGATGGCGTGGATTTCGCCGGCCCTGACCCGGAGGCTCACGTTCGACAAGGCTTTAACGCCGGGGAATTCCTTGGTGATGGACCGCATCTCGAGGATGATCGGATCCGTATGCGTGGTCTGGGACGTCATGAGCCCTAACCCTCCAATGCAATGACTTCTTTGTCCGGCCGGCAAAGCGCAGGGCCGTCTGAACCAAAAGTAAACTGGATCACAGCTGTTGTCGTCAAGTCTTTAACGCAATTGCCGGATAACAAAATGGTCTACGACCGTCGGATACCTGCATGTTGGAACACCAACGCGGCCGCTCCCAGGGCCTCGGCGCGGTCGCCGAGTGACGACATGGCCAAGGTGGTTGTTTCGCCGATCACCGGCACCGCGTGCCGGATCAGCCCCCTGCGGATAGGGTCCAGCAGGATGTCGCCCAGGCCTGCCAGCGGCCCGCCCACCACGATGACTTCGGGGTTGATCAGGTTGGCCACATTGCCCAGCGCGCGCCCCACCGCCAGGCCTGCGTCGTCCACCACGCGGAGGGTCGCGGAGTCCCGGTTCAAAGCTTTCCTGACGATGTCGGCGGGCGTCAACGGCCGGTCCTCGCCGCGGCTCAGGAGCTCGATCATGGTGGTGGTGGATGCGATGGTTTCCAGGCATCCGCGGTTCCCGCACCGGCACACCAGCCCTTGCTCGTGGATGGTTGCATGGCCGATTTCGCCGGTGATTCCCACGTTGCCGTAGTAGGGGGCTCCGTTCAGGATCAGGCCGGCGCCGATACCGGAGCCGATCTTCAGGAACAGCAGGTTGCTGACCCCCGAATGCTGTCCCCAGGTGACTTCCGACCACGCACCAAGATTCGCGTCGTTGTCAACAAACACGGGGATTCTCAAGGTTTCCTCAAGGTGCTGGAGGATGTTGATGCCCACCCATTCGGGAAGGATTGCCCCCTGCGCCACGGTGCCGGTCCGCCGGTCGATCGGGCCAGGAATTCCGACGCCGGCACCCACCATGTAGCTGCGTTCCACCCCGCTTTCCCGGAGCAGTTTCTCCAGCAGCTCCACCGCCGCCTGGATGCCGTCGTCCGCCTGGTGGCCCAGCGGGAGCATCACGGATTCTTCGGCAATGACGTGGTAGCTGAGGGAGGCAAGGACCACCCGTAAGTGCCGGCGGCCGAAGTCGATGCCGACCGCTACGGCGCCGTTGCTGTTGAGTCGCACGTTCAGTGCCCGGCGTCCGGAACTGGTGATCGGTTCGGTGGAGGCCAGGCCGGAGTCCAGCATGATTTTGACGATGTTCGAGACGGTGGCGGTGGAGAGCCCTGTCTGCCGGGCGAGCTCCGCCTGCGTGGACGGACCCCCCATAAGTGCCTCAATAATCCGCTGCTGGTTGAGCTGCCGCAGGGCTGACTGCGAGCCGGGGTTCTTGGGCTTGCTCCTCGTTGAGCGCGTGGTTGCGGACATGCTAAGAAGACTGCCCTATCGCTCCTCTTGTAGTCAAGAAGTTAACGCATAACGACGGGCGGGTGTCCAATGAACGCGGCTGACGGCTGCCGGGTGCCGCCTCCGGGCATTCCGTCCCGCGGCTGGGGTGAACGGGTCCAAATGACCCACCGCCTTCCCGGCCGGGCTGGCTAGGCTGGAGGGAGTGAACAGTCCGGCCCGTCCAGTCGGTATGGACAGGGATACAGAAGGTGGTAATGATGCTGCTGTCCGTCCTGCAGGCAAACGCCGCGGTCCTGGATGTTGAGGCCAATCTCCGGACCATTGATGAGGCTGCCAGCCGGGCCGCCCGCGCCGGTGCCGGCCTGCTCCTGACGCCGGAGCTGTTTCCCGTGGGCTACGGCCCGCTGCGGCTGCGTAGCGAGCTGGACCCGGCGACCCTTCCCGCCATCCGCGAAAGCCTCGCCGGAATCGCCCGCCGTAACGGAATTGGCCTCGTGTACAGCCTTCCGGCGGAAGCCGCCGGCGCTGCCGTCAATGGGGGCGGCGGCTCCCGGGACATGGACCGCGCGGGCGGTCCCGGCTGGCACATTTCCGCATCCCTGGTGGATGCCGGCGGCACGGAACTTCTTCGGTACGCCAAGGTGCACCTCTTCGGCGACGAGGAACGCAAGGCGTTCGTTGCGGCCAACGAGCCGCCCGCCGTCGTCGACTTCCTTGGCATCCGCACCTCCCTGCTGATCTGCTACGACATCGAATTCCCCGAAGCCGCGAGGGCCGCGGCCGCGCGCGGCGCGGAACTGCTGCTGGTGCCCACGGCCTTGTCCGAAGGCTACGCGGCGGTGCCCCAGGTCCTTGTCCGCGCCCGCGCGCTGGAAAGCCAGCTCAACGTGGCCTATGCCAACCACTGCGGCGCCGAGGATTCCTACACGTTCGGCGGGGGAAGTGTTGTGGCGGGGCCGGATGGCGGCCTGCTGGCCGCGGCGGGCAACGCTCCGGAACTGCTGTTCGCCACGGTGGGCACGGAGGCCGTCCGCGCCGCCAGGGACGAGGTGCCGTACCTGAGGGAGCGCCGGCCGGAGCTGTACCGCGAGTGGGAGGCCCGGCTTGCGCCAGGCCCGGCCCGGCCCGCGGGTCACCTGGCCTAGCTGCTGCCCGCCGTCGGGCCCGTCAACGCGTCCGCGTACTGCAGTGCAATCCACAGCTCTGCCCGCACCTGCGCCTGGTTCAGGTCCATCCCGAGGAGATCTCCAAGGACCCCTATCTGGCGCCGCACGCTGTTCCGGTGAAGTCCCAGCAGCTTGGCGGAGCCGTCCCAGCTGCCGTTCTCGGTGAGCCAGCCGCGCAGCACCGCCAGCAGCGGATCGCGCCGGTCCGGTTCCAAGGACAGCACCGGATGAAGGAGCCGTTCCGCCAGCATGGTTCCTGCTTCGCGGCCCAGCAACCCGGCCACCGACCATTGAACCTCGTCGGCGCGGACGCTTTGCCCGCTCCTCTGCACGCGGCTGCGCAGGGAACTCGCATCCTGGTACGCGGCGGCAAGACCGGTGAGTTCGGTGGATTCGCCGACCACCAGGCGCCACCCGAGCTTTTCGACCTCGGCGAGCAGGGAGTCGTCCACCTTCAACCGGGTCACTGCAGCGAATCCGTAATCGGTGATTTCCACCAGCTTGGTATCGAACAGTCGCCGCCACTGCAGGAGCTCCCGGACCGGGCTGTCCCCGGCAGGCCACTCCGGGGCGCCCATCTTGATGCCCTGCACCACGCGCATTCCCGCGGACCGGGTGGAGGACAGGCTCTGCGCCATCAGATCCCGGAGTGCGTTCAGGTGCCTGCTGCCCCCGCTGGTGAGGCTTTCGGGATGCAGCAGGACAGCCGTAGCCAGCTGGCTGGGAGCCAATGAGCCGCTGGTGCGCTGCCGGACCAACAGTTCGAGGAGGCCGACGGCGGACTGGACCACGTTGTTCTGCGCCGGCGCCAACGGTGCATCTGAACCCAGGACCAATGCGCCCAGGTTTGCGTCCTTGGTGCTGCGCAACGGATGGCCAACCACCAAGGCGGAGCCGGGTTGGTCAAACGCCTCCATCTCCACCCGGGGTCCGCTACCGGACAACAGGCGTTTGAGCATGGGTTCCAGCAGGGAAAGTTCGACGGCGGGGCTGCCGCCCCCACTGGCGCCGCGGGCCCGGACCCGGCCGTCCGCTCCCACCATCACTGCCCAGACGGGCACGCGCTGGACCAGCGCCGCCAGCAGTTCGTGTTCGGGCCTGGGGGAGAGGACTGCGCGCATCAACTGTCGGTTGGTCTCCGCCAACTGACGGAAAACCCGCGCGGTGTCGGACTCCAGAAGCTGGGAGAACTGAAGGCCGATGGCCGCGAACGGGAGCGATTCAGGTACTTCGAACAAGGTGAGGTTGTGCCGCCGGCACGCGTCGATGACCACGTCCGGGACGGCATCGAAGTACGGCCTGATCCCGAAGCCCAGGGCTGCCACCTTGGCGTCCACCAGCCGCCGGACATACGCGTCCACGCTGGCGGGCGCCCCGCCGTTCCCCAGGAAGGGAAGGCCTGCGGTTAACAGGAACTCGCCTTCCGGCAGGTAGGGCGTCGGGTCCTCCAGCTCACTGGGCTCCACCCAGCGCAGCAGCCGGTCGCCGCTGCCGCCGTCGTGGAGCGTCTTCAACAGTGGCGGCAGTTGGTCCAGGAACTGCTGGAGCGTGACGAAGCTGAGCCGGCCGGTGGCTGCGGGCTCAGCGGGCATGGCGGACCGCGATCGTGGAGCGGCCCGCCCGGACCGCGGTTGGCCCGTGGTGGTGGTGTGCAGATAGTCTCATGGTTGGCAACTATAGGTCATTTTGCACCGCCCTGAGAGTTGGCTCACATGCCAACCTTGGGGAGGGGAAACCGAAAACTACTCTGAAGGGACGTCAACGGTGACTGTGCCTGTGACCACCGAAAAACCCATTGCGCCGGGTGTCTCCCGGCCGCGGCTGGCTGACCAGCTCCTGCGCCGCAAACCAATCGGCCAGATGGTCAGCGAAGCCGGAAGCGGCGAGGGCGGCACTGCGCTGGTCCGCAGCTTCGGCGTCCTCCACCTCACCATGATCAGTGTTGGCGCCACGCTCGGGACCGGGATCCTGGTGATCCTTGGCGAGTCGGTGCCGCTGGCCGGCCCGGCCATCTGGATCTCCTTCGTCATCGCCGGCGTGGCCGCGTTGCTCTCGGCGGTGTCGTACGCCGAAATGGCCGGCCTCGTTCCGGTAGCGGGCTCCAGCTATTCCTATTCCTACGCCACCATGGGCGAGGGCATGGCATGGATCTGCGGGTGGTGCCTGGTCCTTGAGTACGCCGTTTCCGTGGCCGCAGTAGCCGTGGGTGCCGGCCAGTACGTCAATGAAGCGCTGGCGGCGTTTGGGCAGGTACTGCCGGATGCAATGTCCCAGCCTCCCGGAGACGGCGGACTGGTGAACATCCCGGCGATGGCCATCGTGGTCCTGGCCATGGTCCTGCTGGTCCGCGGTGCCCGGGAAAGCGCCTGGATCAACACAGCTGTGGTGATCATCAAAATCGGCATCCTGCTCTTCTTCTGCGCCGTTGCCTTTACCGCCTTCAACGCAGGCAACTTCGAACCGCTCCTGCCCATGGGAGCCGCCGGCGTTTCCGCAGCTGCTTCGCGGGTGTTCTTCTCCTACATCGGCTTTGACGCCGCCTCCACCGCCGGCGAAGAGGCCCGGAACCCCAAACGCGACCTTCCCCGGGCCATCCTGCTCTCCATGGTGATCGTCACCAGCGTCTATGTCCTCGTGGCGGTCGCCGCCATCGGTGCCCGGCCCTGGGGCTGGTTCGACGGTACTGAGGCCGCCCTCGTCCAGATCCTGGAGGAGACCACCCACCAGCCATGGATTGCGCTGGTCTTCTCCATCGGTGCCGTCCTTGCCATCGCCAGCATCGTCCTCACGGTGCTGTACGGCCAGACGCGCATCCTGCTCTCGATGTCCCGGGATGGCCTGGTGCCCAGGGTCTTCGGACGCGTCTCCGCCCGGACCGGCACCCCAGCCGCCGGAACGCTCATCGTGGGCACCGCCGTCGCCCTGACCGCAGGACTCGTGCCGCTCGGCGCGCTGGCGGACGCCACCAGCATCGGAACGCTGTTCGCCTTCGCCCTGGTCAACGTCGCCGTCATCTACCTGCGGCGCAACCGCCCGGACCTGGAGCGCAGCTTCCGGGTGCCCCTGTATCCGGTCACGCCCGTGCTGGGAACGCTCATGTGCGCCTACCTCATGGCGAACCTCGGCGCCGAGACCTGGGTCGTCTTCGGCGCCTGGATGCTCGTGGGGATTGCCATTTACTTCGGCTATGGACGCCGAAACTCGAAGGTAGCGGCCCTGAGCGAGCTCGACTACCGTGAACTGACCGCCAAGGCCCCGCGCCAGGAACCTGTGAAAGCAGAACACTCATGACCATCGCCACCGAACTGCCGGCCTTTGATCCCTCCAGCACCTCCACCGGGCCGGACGCAGCAACAGGGCAGGGTCCTGACGGCCGGGCGCCCATCACCATGCTGAACCCCGACTTCCCGTTCAGCTACGACCACTACCTGGCCCACCCGGACGGCATGGGTTCGGTCCCGCCGGAGCTCTACGGCACGGAAGTGGCCGTCATCGGAGCCGGGCTCTCCGGCCTGGTAACGGCCTATGAGCTGATGAAACTCGGCTTGCGCCCGGTGGTCTACGAGGCAGACCAGATCGGCGGCCGGCTCCGCACCGCCGCCTTCCCCGCGGCGCCCGGCGTGGTGGCGGACCTCGGCGGCATGCGGTTCCCGGTCTCGGGCAAGGCCTTCTACCACTACGTTGACCTGCTCGGCCTGGAAACCTGTGAGTTCCCCAACCCCCTCGCAGAGGCCACCTCCAGCACCGTGATCGAGTTGGCAGGCAAGAAGCACTACGCGGAAAAACCCGGCGACCTTCCGCCCTTCTTCCGCGAGGTTGCAGACGCCTGGAAAGCGGCTGTCAACGACGGCGCCAAGTTCGTCGAAATGCAGGACGCCATCCGCTCACGCGACACGGCCAGGATCAAGGAACTGTGGAACGAACTGCTCCCACTGATGGATGAGCAGACCTTCTACGGGTTCATCGCCGCGAGCGATTCGTTCAAACAGGCAGGGTTCGCGCACCGGGAGGCTTTCGGCCAGGTGGGTTTCGGCACGGGCGGCTGGGATACGGACTTCCCCAACTCCATCCTGGAGATCCTCCGCGTGGTGTACACCGACGCGGACGACCAGCACCGGTTCATCCGCGGGGGAGCGCAACGGCTGCCCGAGGCACTCTGGCAGCACGCGCCGTCGGACCTGGCCCACTGGCCCGCCGGCACCTCCCTTGCCTCGCTCCACTCAGGCTCGCCCCGCGGCGCTGTGGGAAAGATCAGCCGCGATCCGGACGGGAACCTGCGGATCCGTGAACGCTGGGGCCGCGAGGCCAGCTACCCGGCAGTGGTGAGCACGTGCCAGTCGTGGCTGCTGTCCACCCGCATCCACACCGAGGAAGCACTGTTCCCGGCTGAGCTGTGGACCGCCATGGAGCGCTCGCATTACATGCAGTCGTCCAAGACGTTCGTCATGGTGGACCGGCCGTTCTGGAAGGACACCGACCCGGACACCGGCCGCGAGGTGCTGTCCATGACCCTGACAGACCGGCTGAACCGCGCCACGTACCTGCTGGACAACGGCCCGGACCAGCCGGCCGTCATTCTGTTGTCCTACACCTGGAACGACGACGCCCTGAAGTGGCTTGCCCTGGATGCGGACGAACGCGTGGAACTGATGCTGCACTCGCTGGAACAGATCTACCCCGGCGTGGACATTGCCGGGCACATCGTGGGGCAGCCCATTACCGTGTCCTGGGAGGCGGACCCCAACTTCATGGGTGCCTTCAAGGCCAACCTGCCCGGCCACTACCGCTACCAGCAGCGGCTGTTCACGCACTTCAAGCAGGACGCGCTGCCCGAATCCCAGCGCGGGATCTTCCTGGCCGGCGACGACGTCTCCTTCACGGCGGGGTGGGCCGAAGGCGCCGTGACCACCGGCCTGAACGCGGTGTGGGGCGTGGTGAATCACCTGGGCGGGTCATCCGCGCCCGGCAACCCCGGCCCGGGCGACCTGCTCGACGAACTGGGGCCCATCAGCCTGGACTAGCGCCGGCCCGGCGCGTCGAAACCTACTGGTGGATCTCGCGGTGTTTCGCCGCGAGCTCCACGTACCGGGCAGCGTTGGCGCGCACGCCGTCGAACTCCTCTTCCGTCAGTTCGCGGCGCACCTTGGCGGGTACCCCGGCGACCAGGGAGCGCGGCGGAACCACGGTTCCTTCCAGGACGACCGCGCCGGCCGCCACCAGCGAGCCGGCGCCGATCACGGCACCGTTGAGGACCGTGGCGCCCATTCCGATCAGGCAGTCGTCCTCCACCGTGCAGCCATGCACGACGGCGGCGTGCCCCACGCTGACCCGGTCGCCCACCGTGCAGGGGAAGCCGGGGTCGGCGTGCAGCACCACGTTGTCCTGCAGGTTGCTGCCGGCACCCACGGTGATGGCCGCGGTATCGGCGCGCACGGAAACCCCGTAGAACGCGCTGGAGTCTGCGGCCAGGGTGGCGTTGCCGATGATCGACGCCGACGGGGCGATAAATGCTGATTCATGGACGGCCGGGGATTTGCCGCCGAAAGGGTAAAGGGGAGCCATGGCTTCACCCTAAGCCACGCCCGCACCCAACTGACTGGCAGTAGATGCCGTTTTGAGGCCCCAAAACGGCATCTGCTGCGACCTAGTTGAAGACCACGGTCCGGTTGCCGTCCAGCAGCACCCGGTGTTCGGCATGCCACTGCACGGCCTGGACCAGGGTGCGCCCCTCCACGTCGCGGCCCATCTGGACGAACTGCTCCGCCGTGCGGGCGTGATCCACCCGGATGACTTCCTGCTCAATGATTGGCCCCTCGTCAAGGGCTGCGGTCACGTAGTGAGCTGTGGCGCCGATCAGCTTCACGCCGCGCGCGTGGGCCTGGTGGTACGGCTTGGCGCCCTTGAAGGACGGCAGGAACGAGTGGTGGATGTTGATGGCCTTGCCGGTCAGCTCGGTGCAGAGGTCGTCGGAGAGGATCTGCATGTAGCGGGCCAGGACCGTCAGTTCGATGCCGTGTTCGGCAATGATGCCGCGCAGCTTGTCCTCCGCCTGCACCTTGGTGTCCTTGGTGACCGGGATGTAATGGAACGGGATGCCGTAGAACTCCGCGAGTCCGGCCAGGTCCCGGTGGTTGGACACGATGGCGGGGATCTCGATGGGCAGGGTCCCGGAACGCTGCTGGAAGAGAAGGTCGTTGAGGCAGTGTGCGGCGGTGCTGGCAAGCACGAGGGTGCGCACCTTGTCGCCCACGGTGTTCAGGCTCCATTGCATGGAGAAGGCCTCCGCCACCGGTTCAAGGGCCGCACGCAGTTCGGACTTGGCGGCGGGTGTGGTGACCTCAACGCGCATGAAGAAGTTGCCGGTTGAGGGGCTGCCGTACTGCTGTGAATCCGTAATGTTGCAGCCTGCCACCAGGAGGGCGCCGGCCACTGCATGGACGATTCCGGGACGGTCCGGGCAGGACAGGGTTACGACGTACGCTTGGTTCAGCAGCTGTTCATTCACGCGTAATAGCCTACCCGCGCGGCGGACGGTGCTTTTGGTACGCTGGAATGGTCGCAACTGGCGTTGGGTGGCTAACCACCAGGGAGCGGCAATCACGAAGACCACGGATCGTACGCCTGGGCCGAGGGTCATGTTTTGCCGGTTGTGGGGCTGCGCCTGCGTCAGTACAGCAGCACCATGCCTTGTGCTTCCACGCGCTGTCATCAACGCGGTGCGGGGGCGCGCCAGCCGGTAGCCTGACCTAAGCAGTGCCCGTATCCCTAGCCAGGAGTTCTTCGTGACTACTACAGCCACCTCAACCACAGCCGTCAGCAACCAGCCGCTGGCAGAGCTCGACCCCGAAATCGCCGCAGTCCTGGACCAGGAGCTTGGCCGCCAGCGCGGCACCCTGGAAATGATTGCTTCCGAGAACTTCGCGCCCCGCGCCGTGATGGAAGCCCAGGGCTCCGTCCTGACCAACAAGTACGCCGAGGGCTACCCGGGCCGCCGCTACTACGGCGGCTGCGAGTACGTCGACGTTGCCGAGCAACTGGCCATCGACAGGGTCAAGGCCCTGTTCGGCGCGGAGTACGCCAACGTCCAGCCGCACTCCGGCGCCCAGGCCAACGCCGCTGCGCTGTCCGCCATGATCACCCCGGGCGACAAGATCCTGGGCCTGTCCCTGGCACACGGCGGCCACCTGACCCACGGCATGAAGCTGAACTTCTCCGGCAAGCTGTACCAGGTTGCCGCGTACCAGGTCGAGGAAGACAACTTCCGCATCGACATGGACAAGCTGCGTGAGCAGGCCATCGCCGAGAAGCCACAGGTCATCATCGCCGGCTGGTCCGCCTACCCGCGCCACCTCGACTTCGCCGCATTCCGCTCCATCGCCGATGAGGTGGGCGCGCTGCTCTGGACCGACATGGCACACTTCGCCGGTTTGGTTGCCGCCGGACTGCACCCCAGCCCGGTCCCGCACTCCGACGTGGTCACGTCCACCGTGCACAAGACCCTCGCCGGTCCCCGCTCAGGTGTGATCCTCGCGAAGGAACAGTGGGCCAAGAAGCTGAACTCCAACGTCTTCCCGGGCCAGCAGGGCGGCCCCCTCATGCACGTCATCGCGGCCAAGGCCGTTGCCTTCAAGATCGCCGGCACGCAGGAATTCAAGGAGCGCCAGGAGCGCGTCCTTGAGGGTGCCAAGATCATCGCCGACCGCCTGAACCAGGCCGATGTCGCAGAGGCAGGCGTCTCCGTCCTCACCGGCGGCACCGACGTGCACCTGGTGCTCGTTGACCTGCGCAACTCCCAGCTGGACGGCCAGCAGGCCGAGGACCTCCTGCACTCCGTGGGCATCACCGTCAACCGCAACGCCGTGCCCTTCGATCCCCGCCCGCCGATGGTCACCTCCGGCCTGCGCATCGGCACCCCGGCGCTGGCCACCCGCGGATTCGGCGCCACCGAGTTCACCGAGGTCGCCGAGATCATCGCCACCGCCCTTAAGGCGGGCAACAGCGCCGACGTCGAGGCCCTGCAGTCCCGCGTTGACAAGCTGGCAGCTGATTTCCCGCTCTACCCCCAGCACGAGCAGTGGTGACCAATGACTGAAACCACCACCGCGCAGATCCTTGACGGCAAGGCCACCGCCGCTGCCATCAAGGCCGAGCTGGCTGACCGCGTGGCCGCACTCAAGGCCAAGGGCGTCATTCCGGGCATCGCTACCGTGCTCGTCGGGGCGGATCCGGCCTCGCAGCTGTATGTGTCCATGAAGCACAAGCAATCTGCGCAGATCGGGATGAACTCCATCCAGCGCGAACTTCCCGCGGACGCCACCCAGGAGCAGGTGGAGGCCCTCATTGACGAACTCAATGCGGACCCTGCCTGCCACGGGTACATCGTGCAGCTGCCGCTGCCCAAGCACCTGGACACCGACGCCATCCTGGAACGCATCGATCCCGCCAAGGACGCCGACGGGCTGCACCCGACCAACCTCGGCCGGTTGGTTCTTAACGTCAACCATGAGATCACCACGCCGCTGCCGTGCACGCCCCGGGGCGTCATCGAGCTCCTCGAGCGCAACGGGTACAGCCTGGCGGGCAAGCATGTTGTGGTGGTGGGCCGCGGCGTCACGATCGGCCGGTCCATCGGGCTGCTGCTGACCCGCCGGGACGTCAACGCCACCGTGACCTTGACCCATACCGGCACCACGAACCTTTCGGAACTGCTCCGGCAGGCGGACGTAATCGTGGGCGCCGCCGGCGTCAAGCACATCGTCAAGGCAGGGGACGTCAAGCCGGGCGCGGCTTTGCTGGATGTCGGGGTTACCCGCGAGACCGATCCGGAGACGGGCAAGAGCCGCGTCTACGGCGACATCGATCCCGCCGCCGCCGAGGTGGCCGGATGGATCTCGCCGAACCCCGGTGGCGTCGGACCCATGACCGTGGCGCTGCTGATGACCAACGTGGTGGAAGCAGCGGAACGCGCAGCCGGCATCGCGCGCTAGTCACGCCACCCGGCCCACGACGGCGGCACGGCACCTTTCGACGGAAGGCGCCGTGCCGCCGTCGGCCGTTGTAACGAAACTGCAAGCGCACATCCACGTGCGCCAACCCTCCGCCTCCGAAGCCTCCTCCTGAGTCAGCCGGCCCCTGTTCGCCGGGGGTGGAAGACGGCCGGAGCACTGCCCGCCATTTGAGACAATGGCTGCATGCGAACTTTGGGCAGCTCACCGTCATCCTCCAAACCCGCCAAGGGCGGCTTTTCGATGTTCCGCATCAGCGGGCCGGGCCTGATGGTCCTGGTGACGGCGTTCATCGTGGCCGTCCTCTTTGCGGCAAACCAGAACGACGTCGTGGGCTGGGTTGTAGCCATCATCGCCGGCTTCTGGCTGGCCCTGGCCGCGTTCGTGGTCTTCAGCATCCAACGGGCCGCCAGGAAGGCGGGGGCAAAGCTCACCGAGGCTCAGAGCGCCTTCAACACGGCCACCGGCCGTGCCCCGGCGCCCGCATCCGCCGACCACGGCGGAACCCGCGTCATCTACGAACGCTCCGAAGCGGACGAAGTGCGCGACCTCAAGCTTGACCACTCCTTCAAGATCGTCCAGGTGCAGGTCCGCGTGGTGGAAGAGGAGCGCGCCAAGGGTGCCGCCGCCAACCAGGACACCATCAACCGCGCCCTGGAGACCATCGAGATCACAGCCACCAACGCCCGGGACATGATCAAGTCCTCCGGCGGCAGCGGAGAGCCGGTCGCCGGAACCATCATCGACTAGAGTGGAGCGGGTGAGCTCGGCATTGAACAAGGACCACCTTCGCATCGCATCCGTCAACGTAAACGGCCTCCGGGCTGCCTACAAAAACGGCATGGCGGCGTGGCTTGAGCCGCGGGATGTGGACATTCTCTGCCTGCAGGAGGTACGCGCCCCTGACGCGATCGTCCGGCAGCTGCTCGGCGATGACTGGCATATCCTCCACGCCGAAGCGGAAGCGAAAGGCCGTGCCGGCGTCGCCATCGCGTCCCGGCAAGAGCCCCTCGCCACCAGGAACGGCATCGGCGACGACTACTTTGCAACGGCCGGGCGCTGGGTCGAGGCTGACTTCCGGTACCCGGACGCCGCCGGCAACCCCGTCCAGCTCACCGTGGCCAGCGCTTATGTGCACTCGGGCGAGGTAGGGACACCAAAGCAGGACGACAAATTCCGTTTCCTGGATGCCATGAGCATCCGGCTGCCGGAGCTGGCCAAGCACAGCGACCATGCCCTGGTGGTGGGAGACCTGAACGTCGCCCACACGCCGTTCGATATCCGGAACGCCAAGGGCAACGTGAAGAAGGCCGGCTTCCTGCCGGCGGAACGCGAATACTTCGACCGCTTCCTGGGCGGGGAAATCGGCTGGCATGACGTCCACCGGAACCTGTCCGGCGAGATGCACGGGCCCTACACTTGGTGGTCCCAGCGCGGAAAAGCGTTCGACAATGACACCGGTTGGCGCATCGACTACCAACTGGCCACCCCCGGGCTGGCGGCCGGCGCCCTCTCCGCCGTCGTTGACCGCGCCGCCTCGTGGGACACCCGCTTCTCCGATCACGCCCCGCTGGTAGTGGACTACCAGCTCTAAGCCCGAAAGTTCTTCGATGACCAGCCAGATTTCTCCGACCGCCAAGAAGCGCATTCTCTCCGGCGCCAAGCCCACTGCCGATTCCCTCCACCTGGGCAACTACATCGGAGCCGTGCGCAACTGGGTGGACATGCAGGCGGAGTACGACGCCGTATTCTTCGTCCCGGACCTGCACGCCATCACGGTGGACTTCGAGCCCGGGGAACTTGCCAAACGGACCCGTATCGTCGCGGCCCAGTACATCGCGGCCGGTATCGACCCGGACAAGAGCATCTTCTTTGTCCAGTCCCATGTGCCAGAGCACGCCCAGCTCGCCTGGGCACTGAACTGCATTACCGGCTTCGGCGAGGCCTCGCGGATGACCCAGTTCAAGGACAAGACCCAGAAGTCCGGAGCAGATTCCGCCACGCTGGGCCTGTTCGCCTACCCCACGCTGATGGCCGCGGACATCCTGCTCTACCAGAGCGACCTCGTCCCTGTGGGTGAGGACCAGCGCCAGCACCTGGAACTGACCCGCAACCTGGCCCAGCGTTTCAACACCCGGTTTGGCCAGACTTTCACGGTGCCCGAGGCAACGATCGTCAAGGAAAGCGCCAAGATCTACGATCTCCAGAACCCCAGCGCCAAGATGTCCAAGACGGGAGAATCGCCCAACGGCGCCATCCAATTGCTGGAAGATCCCAAGATCGCGGCCAAGCGCATCAAGTCAGCTGTCACCGACGCCGGAACGGAGATCCGTTTTGACGCCGAGGAAAAGCCCGGCGTGTCCAACCTGTTGACCATTTATTCCGCCCTCACCGGCAAACCGGTCGCCGAGCTGGAAGCCGAATACCAGGGGAAGATGTACGGCCATCTCAAGGTGGACCTCGCCGAGGTGGTGGTAGACTTCATCACCCCGATCCGCAACCGCACGAACGAGCTCATGGCTGATCCCGCCGAGCTCGACCGGCTGCTGGCCCTGGGGGCCGACCGGGCCCGCGAGATCGCGTCGGTCACCCTCGCACGGGTGTACGAGCGCATGGGCTTCCTGCCGTCCCTCAGCCTCGCTGGAGTCCGCTAGCGCCATGTCTTCGAAAAACGCTACCGCCAGGGGAGGCGCATGCTCCGCCGGCGAGGCGGAGCGGACCCTGGGTAACCGTTACGAAGACCAGCCGGGCCAGGATACGGTGGCGGAGGGTGACACGGCCCGCACCGAAGACGTCAGCGTGGGCGTCATCCTGGGCTTCCCGGAGGAGATTGCCGAGGAGCTGCAGCGCTGGCGGGCGTCATTCGGGGATCCGATGGCCGGGGTGATACCGGCGCACATCACCCTGATCACCACCACGCCCACCCAGGATTGGGAGGCAACCCGCCGGCACGTCCGCGAGGTTGCCCGGTGCCAGAGGCCATTCATGGTCACCATTGCCGGGACGGGAACGTTCCGCCCTGTCTCGCCTGTTGTCTTCATCAAGGTGGAGGACGGGTTCGAGCACTGCGTGGATTTGCACCGCAGGCTGCAGCAGGGTCCCCTGCACCGCGAGCTGCCATTCGCCTACCATCCGCACGTCACGATTGCGCACGACGTCGCCCCGGAAAGCCTGGACGAGGCCGAAACGGCACTGAAGAACTATAAGGCAACCTTCCCCGTGGTTAGCATGGGACTCTATGAGCATGATGCCGACGGCATCTGGCAGCTAAGGGAAGAGCTGGATTTTGGGACCGAAACTAACAACGACGCCGGCACCCCCTTCACGGACGCTGCCGCGGACACCGCAACGGACGCCGGCTGACCAACAGCCCCTGCCCACCGAAATCGCCCGGCTGAAGCTGGACGTCATCCAGAAGCGGACAGACTGGCACAAGGCGCGCCGATCCGGTGGCAAAGTTCCGGCGCTGCTGGCGTGGGTACAGTTGATCACTGCCCGGTTGAACGTCTTGCGGCCCATGCGCGCGTTCAGGCATTACGGGCTCCATTACGGGCCGTTGATGAGCGCCGGCATCGGCTTCAACATGTTCTTCTCCATCACCGGCCTGCTGGCCACCGGCTTTTCCGTGGCCGGCCTGGTGCTCCGCGGCCAGCCGGCATTGCTGGACACCATCATCAGCAGCGTGGCCAGGAGCGCCCCCGGCCTGTTGAAGGTCAACGGCGGCGATGGCCTGGTGGACCCCAAGGACTTGCTGGATCCCAGCGGACTGGGCTGGACGGCCGTGATCAGCGCCGTGGTCACCGTGGTTACATCGCTCGGCTGGATCAACGGTCTCCGGGACGGCCTCCGGGGCGTCGTAGAGTTGCCTCCGCTGGTGGTCAATCCCATCCTGCTCAAGCTGCGCGACGCCGGGACACTGCTCCTGCTGGGCGTGGCGCTGGTGATCAGTGCGGGCGCATCGCTGGTGTTTGGCACCGCCGCCGGGTGGGTCGCCGATTTCCTGCATCTCAGCGACGCCCTGGCCGGCCCACTCACCACGTCCGTCAAGATCCTGGTGCCACTGGTCCTGAACTGGGTCACAGCGCTGATCATGTTCCGGTTGGCTGCCGGGTTGAAGCTTTCCCGCCAATCCCTGCTCGAAGGCACCATCCTTGCTGCCGTGGGCACCACCGTGCTGCAGATCTTCAGCACGGAACTGTTGGGCGGTGCCAGCCGCAACCCCATCCTGGCACCGTTTGCCATCATCATCGGCCTGCTCATCTGGTTCAATCTGGTCAGCCAGGCCTACCTCGTGTCCGCGGGGTGGTCAGCAGTGCGCGAGGCGGACCTCGGGTCCGGCGGAAAGCCCCGCAAGACGATCCTCGGTGCCCGCCGCGCGACACCCCAGACCTGACCCCGGCGATGGGACTGCTAGGGGAACGGCAGCAGTCCCTCCCACCGCACCGTCCAGCCGGGCGGAAAACCGGGGGAGCGCCGGTCCGGGCCGTTGTCCCATCCGGCGGCCATCAGTGCGGTGGCGGCGAGGAGACCGCCGTTCCCGGGCAGGTACAGCGGCAGGGAGTCGGTTTGGCGGTTGTGCCCGTTGGGCAGGACCGTGTTCTTGCCCGCATCCTGCAAAAGGACGTCCACAGCGGTTTCCGGATCACCGAGGCGGGCAGCGGCCATGGCCATGACCGGGTAGTCCCAACCCCAGGTACTGTCCCAGTCCCAGCCGGCCAGGACATCTGCCAGAGTGGCCCGCATGATGTCTTCGTCAATGAGGTCCGTCCGCGGCAGGACCCCCAGCGCGCACAGCATTGAGGGGTGGTCGGTCCTGATGGTGAACGGCTCCACGTCGATCGCGGCGTAGACGCCGTCCATGATCCGCGGCGGAACGAGTCGTCCTGCAACGTCCTGCCAATCTGCCACAGGTTCCAGGCCAAGCCGGTCCCGCCATGAGGCGGCGGCCCGGAGGCCCCACTGCCAGTAAGCCAGCTCAAAGGTGGGATTCGTGACGGAGGCCCGGAGCGGCCCGTAGCTTTCCTGGGCCGGAATGAGGGGCGGCCCCAGCTCGAATCCCCGCGCCGTGGGGTGCGCGAAGCTGGCCATGAACGCGGCCGACTCGAACACGATCTCGGCGAATTCCGCCAGGACCTCCTTGCAGGGATTGGCGCGATAGGCGAGTTCTGCGAGGTAGATGGGGTGCGGCTGCTGCCAGACGAGGAAGGTGCCGATCGGGCTGGGGCTCTCCCGCCCGTCCGGGCCTACTTGCTTGGGCCAGCGGACGCCGTCGAACCCTTGGGCCCTCGCCGTCCGCCGCGATGTTTCGAGGATCGAGGCGTACCACCGCAGGGACGGCAGGAGGAGTTCTGCACGGCCCCAGAGGGCGAAGTGCGCGGCGTGCCACCAGTGCATCTCCAGATGGAACCGTCCGCGCCACGAATTGCAGACCAGTCCGGTTTCCTGGGGCGGGAGGGAACCGGCGCAGTTGACCGCCGTCAGGTACTGGGAGAGGACAATGCGGCGCTCAAGCTCCTTGGCGCGGGCGTCCGCGGCCGCATCCAGTTCCACGGCGGCACCCGTGGTCCAAAACCCCTCCCAATGGTCCGCGGAGGCAGCGGCAATGCTGTTGCCCGGGCCGTCGGTGCCGGGGCAGGGCCCGACGGCGGCACCGGCCTTGGCGTCTCCGTGCGGCAGTTCCGCCGGGGAGGCGTCGTCCCCGGTCCGCCGGATGCAGTCGCCGTCGCCGGCGGGTACAAAGGCCAACGCCACGTCGAGCACGGCGGGGCCCCCGGGCAATGTGCTGATCCGGATCCGGTGCCTGCCCGTTTGTTCCACGACGATTCCGCTGCCGCTGACCACCACCCGGTACCGGGCGTTGTCCAGTTCACGGCGGACGGTCCACGATGTCGAGCCAGGATGAACATCTGACGCGACAGCCTCCCCGAGGGTGGTGGTATGGGCCTCCGGCCGGCTCCAGTCGGCGGCGTCGTGCCAGGCCTCGGACCCGTAGGGGAAATCAATGCAGATGACCAGCCCCTCGTGGAGTGCGGGTGATTCCACGTGGAGGCCCAGTTCATCGCGACGGGGATGGCACGCGGTGCGGACGTTGACCGGCCGGCCGCCAAGGGTAAAACCGCTGTGGACGGTGCCTGTCCACAGGTCGAGGGTCTGCCCGGTGCCGGCCAGGTCCGTTGGGCCGATGGCACCCTCGGTTGGGCCTTTTGCCAGCATGAACCCGATGCGTGCCAGATCCAGCCGGTGCGGGTTCGCCCGCAGCCATGTTTCGGCGGCGGAGGTGCCGGTCTCTCGGTCGTTGACGATGTCTCCCACCATGTCCACATACGGCACCGGCCCGCGAGGGGAATCATAGGAAACGGTGGATCCGGCGAGTCCGTAGGGTTCCTCCGGGGGGCAGGAGTGCCATCCCCACTGGGACTGCGTACCGAGGAGCGTTCCCGGCGGGAGGGCGTCATCGCGGGCACCCACCGGATACTCGGCCGGAAAAGTCTGCACTCCGGTGATGTCCATCGTGAAGGCAAACTCGCCGTTGCCCACTGACACCGGGCTTTGCGGGTCCAGGGTTCGCTGGCTGACATTGTGCCGCTTGACCAGGGCCCGCCTGTCGATGGGCGTGGTGCTGCCTGACGGCGCATCGGCCGGAACCGGGCCGGTGGTGCCTTCGTCGTGCACGCTGAACGGCCTCCTGATGGTGGATTGAAACACGGTTGCTGGCGAAAGCGCTTGGCCGGGAAGCTTGCTGGAACGGCAATGGCGGCGTTTCAGAAAGCGCTTTCCACCCATTATCCTCAGTGTGCGGCGGAGCGCTGTCAACCGTCCGCCCGCGTTCCCCGGTGCCAAAAACTATCGGAGCAGTCAGGAAAGCCCCTGTTGCACATGTGCTCGATAATAGGCCCTTGACGTCGGAAGCAGGCTTTTGATACGTTTCACGAAATCGCTTTCTCATCTCGGAAGAAGCTTGCCCAATGACGCGAAAAGTTATCCGAAGCCTTCGTAAATCAACTGCCATCCTGTCGGCCCTGGCACTCGTTGGCCTCACCGCCGCGTGCTCCAGTACCCCATCCAGCCAGGCTGAGAACGGCCCTGTTGAAATCCGGTTTTCCTGGTGGGGCAACGCAGGCCGCGCCGACCTGACCAACAAGGCCATCGCCGAATTCGAGAAGGCCAACCCGAACATCAAGGTCAAGCCGGAGTACGGCGACATCGGCGGATACTTCGACAAGCTCGCCACCCAGGTGGCCGCCAACGATGCACCCGACGTCATCACCATGGGAGGCGCCTATCCGGCGGAGTACGCCAACCGGGGTGCCCTGCTGGATTTGGCCTCAGTGAAGGGCCCGCTGGATCTGTCCAAGATGGACCAGGGCGCACTGGAAAACGGCCAGGTCAAGGGTAAGCAATACGGGGTGTCCACCGGCGCCAACGCCCTGGCAATCGTCGCCAATCCGGCGGTGTTCTCCGCCGCGGGAGTTCCGCTGCCGGACGATACTTCCTGGAGCTGGGACGACTTCGCAAAGATCGCGTCGGATGTCACGGCCCACAGTCCCAAGGGGACCTACGGAACGGCGACGGTGCTCACCCACGACTCCCTGGACGCTTTCGCCCGCCAGCGGGGTGAATCGCTGTACACCCAGGACGGCCAGTTGGGGCTCGGCAGGGCAACTGTCCAGGACTACTTCGACTACTCGCTGAGGTTGAGCGGAACCGGGGCGGCTCCAAGCGCCTCCGAGACCGTCGAGAAGCTCAACGTCAGCACCGAGCAAACCCTTATGGGCATGGGCAAGGCGGGCATGATGCTGACCTGGAGCAACTCGTTGTCCGCCCTCAGCAAGGCATCCGGCGCCGACCTCAAGCTGCTCAAGCTCCCTGGTGAAAAACCCACGCCCGGCATCTGGCTCCAGTCCTCGCAGTTCTACACCATCTCGGCCCGGAGCAAGCACGCGGACGCTGCGGCGAAGCTCGTCAGCTTCCTGGTCAACGACCAGTCGGCGGCCAAAATCATCCAGAGCGACAGGGGCGTTCCCAGCAACGCCGACATGCGCAGCGCCATCCAGGACATGCTCACGCCACAGGGGAAGGTGGAGGCCGCCTACATCAACCAAATCGGCAAGATGGACTTCGCCCCCACCTACATTGGACCCACAGGCTCAACCGCCGTCTCCGAAATCACGGCCCGGATCAACACCGAGGTCCTGTTCAAGCGGCTGGCGCCGGACAAGGCGGCAGAGCAGTGGATCAGCGAGAGCAGAGCCGCCATCGGCAAGTAGCCGGCTGACCTGGCGCCTGGAGCGGGGTGTGCTTCAGGCGTCGAGGTACTGGTCGGCCCAGGCCGCGATGATCCGGGCGGCGCGGGCGGCCTGGCCCTTGCCGGTCAACAGATGGTCGCTTCCCTCCAGGGAGACGAAATTGCGCGGATGCCGGGCGGTCTGGAAGATCGTGCTGGCGTTCTCAATGCCCACCGTGTTGTCGGTGGGGGAGTGCAGCACCATCAGCGGCTTGTGCAGCTGCCGGATGCAGTCAGTCAGGTCGGCGTTCTCCAGGTCCTCCACGAAGTGCCGCCGGATCTCCACCCTCTTCCCACCCAGGTCCACCTCGGCACTCCCCTCGCTGAGGATCCTGTCGAGGGCGGCGTCAAAAACGTGCGCCACGTGCTTGGGGGAGAAGGGCGCACCGACCGTCGCCACGGCGTCGAGCTCGGGAATCTCCCGAGCGGCCGCCAGCACGGCCGCACCACCAAACGAATGGCCCACCAACAGCGAGATCTCCCGTCCCTCCGCCCGCATGAACTCCGCGGCCTTCACCGTGTCAGCCACCTTGTGGCTGAACGAGCCCGCGGACCATTCGCCGGCGGAGCCGCCCAGGCCCAGGTTGTCGAACCGCAGCATGCCGATGCCGCTGTCCGCCAGTGCCTTGCACATCCGGGACGCGGAGGGGCTGTCTTTGCCGAGCGTGAAGCCGTGCGAAAAAACGCCCCACCCCTTGACGGGGCCTTCCGGGACGTCGATGATTCCGGACAGCGTCTCGCCGGTTGAGCCTGCGAAGGATACTTTTTCGGAGCGGGACATGCTGTCCCCTTTCGCTTGGTACGAATGGCTGTGGGCCCACGCCCGCCGGGTTCCCTCGCCGAGCTTGCGAGGTCAGGGGGCGGGTGGGGAGAAACGACGACGGCGCCCCCACCACATGTGGTGAGTGACGCCGTCGGCCGTTATTGCTGTTGTTGGACCTGCTAGATCTTGCGGGCCAGGATGGCCTGCTTGACCTCTGCGATGGCCTGGGTCACCTGGATGCCGCGGGGGCACGCCTCGGAGCAGTTGAAGGTGGTGCGGCAGCGCCACACGCCTTCCTTGTCGTTGAGGATCTCCAAGCGCATGTCGCCGGCGTCATCACGGGAGTCGAAGATGAAGCGGTGGGCGTTGACGATCGCGGCGGGGCCGAAGTACTGCCCGTCCGTCCAGAACACCGGGCAGGAGGACGTGCACGCAGCACACAGGATGCACTTGGTGGTGTCGTCGAAGCGTTCACGGTCCTCGGCGGACTGCAGGCGCTCCCGGGTGGGCTCGTGGCCCTTGTTGATCAGGAAGGGCATGACTTCGCGGTAGGACTGGAAGAACGGCTCCATGTCCACGATCAGGTCCTTCTCCACCGGCAGGCCCTTGATGGGCTCCACCGTGATGGGCTTGGACGTGTCCAGGTCCTTCAGGAGGGTCTTGCACGCGAGGCGGTTGCGGCCGTTAATGCGCATGGCATCGGAGCCGCACACGCCGTGCGCGCAGGAACGACGGAAGGAGAGGGTTCCGTCCGTCTCCCACTTCACCTTGTGCAGGGCGTCAAGGACGCGGTCCGTGCCGTACATGGTGAGGTGGAAGTCATCCCAGGTGGCTTCCTCGGAAACCTCCGGGTTGTACCGGCGGACCCGCAGGTGGACATCGAACGTGGGGATTTCCCCGCCGCCGCCAACGCCGGCGGGCAGTTCAACCTTTGAGGCTGGCTCAGCGATTTCAGCGGTCATCTTAGTACTTCCTCACCATCGGCTCGTAGCGGGTAAAGACAACCGGCTTGGTCGCGAGGCGGATGCCGGCGATTGATTCCGCCGATCCGTCGGCCGGCGCATGGTCATCCTTGTACGCCATGGAGTGCTTCATGAATTTCTCGTCGTCACGCTCGGGGAAGTCCTCGCGGAAGTGCCCGCCGCGGGATTCCTCGCGGTGCAGGGCGGCCACGGTCATGACCTTGGCCAGCTCCAGCAGGAAGCCGAGCTCAACGGCCTCCAGCAGGTCCAGGTTGAAGCGCTTGCCCTTGTCCTGGACGTTGATGCGCTTGTACCGCTCCTCGAAGGAGGCAATGTCGCGCAGCACCTGGTTCAGGGTATCGGCCGTGCGGAACACCTGCATGTTGGCGTCCATGGTGTCCTGCAGTTCCTTGCGGATCTGGGCCACCTTCTCGTCGCCGGTGCCGTTGCGGGCAATGTCCAGCAGCTCGGTGGTGTAGGCCAGCGGGTTCTCCGGCAGCTCCACGAAATCGGCGGTCTTGGCGTACTCTGCGGCGGCCACGCCGGCCCGCTTGCCGAAGACGTTGATGTCCAGCAGGGAGTTGGTGCCCAGCCGGTTGGAGCCGTGGACGGACACGCATGCCACTTCACCGGCGGCGTAGAGGCCCGGCACCACGGTGTCGTTGTCCTGCAGCACCTCGGTTTGAATGTTCGTCGGGATGCCGCCCATGGCGTAGTGCGCCGTGGGGAACACCGGTACGGGCTCGGTGTACGGTTCCACGCCCAGGTAGGTCCGGGCGAACTCCGTGATGTCCGGGAGCTTGGCGTCGATGTGCGCCGGCTCCAGGTGGGTCAGGTCCAGGAGGACGTAATCCTTGTTCGGACCGCAGCCGCGGCCTTCACGGACCTCGTTGGCCATGGAGCGGGCCACGATGTCGCGGGGTGCCAGGTCCTTGATGGTGGGAGCGTACCGCTCCATGAAGCGCTCACCCTCGGAGTTGCGCAGGATGGCACCTTCACCACGGGCTGCCTCGGAGAGGAGGATACCCAGGCCGGCAAGGCCGGTGGGGTGGAACTGGAAGAATTCCATATCCTCCAGCGGGATGCCGCGGCGGAACGCGATGCCCATGCCGTCGCCCGTGAGGGTGTGTGCGTTCGAGGTGGTCTTGAAGACCTTGCCGGCGCCGCCTGAAGCGAACACCACCGACTTTGCCTGGAAGACGTGCAGTTCCCCGGAAGCGAGGTCGTAGGACACGACGCCGGCCACGCGCTTTTGCTTGAAAGGCGTGCCGTCCTCGCGGACAGCATCCTCTTCGACCGTCAGCAGGTCCAGGACGTAGTACTCGTTGTAGAACTCAACGTTGTGCTTGACGCAGTTTTGGTACAAGGTCTGCAGGATCATGTGGCCGGTGCGGTCCGCAGCGTAGCAGGCACGGCGGACAGGAGCCTTGCCGTGGTCACGGGTGTGGCCGCCGAAACGCCGCTGGTCGATCCGTCCCTCGGGCGTGCGGTTGAACGGCAGGCCCATCTTCTCGAGGTCCAGCACGGCGTCGATGGCTTCCTTGGCCATGACCTCGGCAGCGTCCTGGTCAACCAGGTAGTCGCCGCCCTTGACGGTGTCGAATGTGTGCCATTCCCAGTTGTCTTCCTCGACATTGGCAAGGGCTGCACACATGCCACCCTGGGCCGCACCCGTGTGCGAGCGGGTGGGGTAGAGCTTGGTCAGCACTGCTGTACGCGCGCGCTGACCGGACTCGATCGCGGCGCGCATGCCGGCGCCACCGGCACCGACGATGACGACGTCGTACTTATGGACCTGCATACCAGACGCTCTTTCTCTCAAAATTCGCTATCAAACAACGGGGCGGCTTCGCCTGCTCCGCAAAACAGGGCCCGCGGGTAAGCCCGCGGGCCCGGGGTTGTGCCTGAACTAGGCAGGGCAGAATCCGCCCGGAAGGGCCACGCCGTCCACTACAGGGCACGGGTTGAAGGTGAAGATCACCAGGGTGCCCAGGAGGATGATGACCACGGCTGCCGCGTAGAGGACGGTCTTCAACCAGCGCCGGGTCCCCGTCTTTTCGGCGTAGTCATTGATGATGGTCCGCACGCCATTGGTGCCGTGCAGCATTGCCAGCCACAGCATGGCCAGGTCCCAGAACTGCCAGAACGGATCCGCCCACTTGCCGGCCACGAAACCGAAGTCGATAGCGTGGATGCCTTCCCCGACCATGAGGTTCACGAACAGGTGCCCGAAGATGAGGACCACCAGCACCACGCCGGAAAGGCGCATGAACAGCCAGGCGATCATCTCGAAGTTGCCGCGCGAACCGCCGCTCCGGCGGTACTGGGGAGCTACCCGGCCGCTGCGGGGGCTCTCGATGGTTGCAGTCATGGCTTAGTGACCTCCGAAGGCGAGGGACAGGTGGCGAATGGAGAACGCAAGCATGGTCACGATCCAGAGGGCCAGGACTGTCCACAGCATCTGCCGCTGGTACTTGGCGCCCTTCTTCCAGAAGTCGACCGCAATGATCCGCAGGCCGTTGAAGGCGTGGAACACGATCGCGGCGACAAGGCCGGTCTCGCCCAGCGCCATCAGCGGGTTCTTGTAGGCGCCGATCACTGCGGTGTAGGCCTCCGGTGACACACGCACCAAGGAGGTGTCCAGGACGTGGACCAACAAGAAGAAAAAGATCACTACACCGGTAATGCGGTGTCCTACCCAGGACCACATGCCTTCACGGCCGCGGTACAAGGTGCCAGCTGGTTTTGTCGGCACTGATAAACCTCCCTGCAACACAGCGGCGCTGGCATGAGATCCATGCGGGGGGAACGCCTGCTGCGAGAGCACTCGTAGCTCAGGCCTAAATCTAGGCTTCGCTTACAGCTTATTCAATTTAGGAGTTTCTTGGAGGCCAGTACTGGAGCGGTTTTTCGGCAGGAATGAGACGAACGCCACACGGATGCGGTCTTTTGGGCCCTGCGATGACGGACCACAGCGGTGGACGGCCCATGACCGGGCGCAGCCGCCGGCTGCGGGCCGTCAGCTAAAGTAGCCGTGATGAGTACAGACAAAGTGACAAGCCCGGCCTCACCCCTTGACCGCTTCATTGCGGTGATTCCGGCAGGCGGAGTGGGGACCCGCCTCTGGCCCCTGTCACGAGCAGCAGCTCCCAAGTTCCTTCACGACCTCACCGGATCGGGCAGCACCTTGCTGCGCGCCACCTACGACCGGCTCCACCCGCTCGCGGGCAGCCGGGTGCTGGTGGTCACCGGAAAAGCGCACCGGGACGCCGTGTGCCGCCAGCTTCCCGAGGTCCAGGACGCGGACCTTGTCCTGGAATCGGAGCCCAAGGACTCCGCGGCGGCGATCGGCCTTGCCGCGGCCATCCTGCACGAGCGCGACCCGGACACCATCATGGGGTCCTTCGCCGCCGACCAGGTGATCAGCCCGGACCACCTGTTCCAGGAAGCCGTCCGGGAGGCAATCCACACCGCCGCCGCCGGCAAGATCGTGACGATCGGCATCAAGCCCACGCACCCGTCCACCGGGTTCGGCTACATCCGCTCCGGCAAGGCCCTGCACATTGATGGAGCACCGAGCGCCCACGATGTGGTGGAGTTCGTCGAAAAACCCGACGAAGTGGTGGCCCAGCAGTACGTCGACAGCGGTGACTACGTCTGGAACGCCGGCATGTTCGTTGCTCCCGTGGCACTGATGCTCAAGCACCTCGAGGCCAACCAGCCGGAGCTGTTCAAGGGCCTGCAGGAAATCGCGCAGGCATGGGACACCCCCGCACGCGACGAAGTCACTGCCCGGATCTGGCCTACGCTGCCCAAGATCGCCATCGACTACGCAGTGGCCGAGCCCGCCGCCGAAGCCGGGGACGTCGCCGTCGTGCCCGGTACCTTCCGCTGGGACGACGTTGGCGACTTCGCCTCGGTCGGGCGACTCAACAGCGCCAAGGAAGTGGACGATGTCACCGTCCTGGGCGAAGGCGCGCGGGTATTCACGGAGAACTCAAGCGGTGTGGTGGTCACGGACACCAAGCGCGTCATCGCCCTGATCGGCATCCAGGATGTTGTCATCGTGGACACGCCGGACGCCCTGCTGGTCACCACCATGGCCAATTCCCAGCGGGTCAAGGCAGCGGTGGATGCACTCAAAGCCAGCGGGGACACGGACGTCCTTTGACCGCCCAACCTGCCGGCGCATCCGGCGCCGGCAGGTTCACGTTGTAACGGGGCGTCAGTGAATGGCCCTTATCCGGGCCGTGATCGCTAGAGTAAAACAGTGCGCAACTACACTACTGAAGCCGAGCCCACCGCCTTGGTGGCGCCGTGGCTTGAACCGCTCCTGCCGGAACTGATCGAATTCCGGCGGGACCTCCATGCGCACCCGGAGCTTTCCTTCAAGGAGTTCCGCACCACCGACAAGCTTGCGGAGCGGCTGGAGGCCGCCGGGCTGAGCCCCCGCCGGCTCGAAGGCACCGGCCTGACCGTGGACGTGGGCGAAGGCCCCATCGCCACCGCGCTGCGCGGCGACATCGACGCCCTCCCCATCATCGAGGAAACCGGCCTGGCATTCGCGTCCAGGAACCACGGTGTCACCCATGCCTGCGGCCACGACGTGCACACCACCACCATGCTGGGCATTGCCCTGGTGTTGCAGCGCATGCACCAGGAATCGCCCCTTGGCGCAACGGTGCGGATCATCTTCCAGCCCGCCGAGGAAACCATGCCCGGCGGGGCGCACGCGTGCATCGAGCAGGGCGTGCTCGAGGGGGTCCCCAGGATCCTCGCGCTGCACTGCGATCCCCGCATCGAGGTGGGCAAGGTCGGGACCCGGATTGGCGCCATCACGTCGGCCTCGGACACCATCCGGATTGAACTGTCCGGCCGCGGAGGCCACACGTCCCGCCCGCACCTCACCGAAGACCTCGTCTTCGCGTTGGCCCAGATCGCCGTCAACGTTCCGGCCGTCCTGTCCCGCCGGGTGGACGTCCGCAGCGGGGTATCCGTGGTGTGGGGCCAGATCACCGCCGGATCGGCGCCCAACGCCATTCCCGGCTCGGGTTACATGGCCGGAACCATGCGCTGCCTGGACCGTGACGCCTGGCACGCCGCCGGCGAACTCCTCGACGAAGTGGTCCACCAGGTGGCCGCACCCTACGGAGTGGACGTCCACCTGGAGCACACCAGGGGAGTGCCGCCCGTGGTGAATTCCGAACATGAAACGGCGATTATCGAGGCCGCCGCACGCGCAGAGATCGGCGAAAGCGCCGTGGTGCTGACCCCGCAATCCATGGGTGGCGAGGACTTCGCCTGGTTCCTGGCGGAGCTTCCCGGCGCCATGATGCGTCTGGGTACCAAGACGCCAGGCGGGGAGGACTACGACCTCCACCGCGGCGATTACATCCTGGACGAGCGATCGCTCGGCCTGGGGATCCGCGTGCTCACCGCGGCAGCGTTGAGGACCATCAGAGACATCGAGCAGCCGGCCGCGCTGTAACCGCCCGCCGCGCAGTCAACCCCGCGGCTTCCGCTTCCCGGTGGCTTGCTTGCGCCGCGGCCGGTGACGCTCCAGGACCACGACGACGGCCCACGAGTGAGTGCCTTGCGGGTAGGTAAGTTGTGCACAATTTAATTGTGGGCTATTGTATTGTCATGACCGAAGCTCCCCGCCTGGACCGCCAAGTGTGTTTTGCCTTGTATTCGGCTTCCCGGGCCGCCACCGCCGTGTACCGGCCCGTGCTGGACGAGCTGGGGCTCACTTATCCGCAGTACTTGGTGATGCTGGTGCTGTGGGAGGAAGAGCCCCGCGGGGTCAAGGAACTTGGCGGGGAACTGGGACTGGACTCAGGCACCCTGTCGCCCCTTCTCAAGCGGCTGGAACTGCTGGGGCTCGTGGAACGCCGGCGGTCAGGCGAGGACGAGCGGCGCGTTGTTATTCACCTCACGACGGCAGGCCGAGACCTCAGCGTCCCGGCCCGGGCCATCCCGCAGCGGCTGGCTGATGCCGCAGGGCTCTCGAACGGAGAGCTCGAACAACTGCGCGCCACCCTGGGCAAGCTCACGGCTGCACTGCACCAGTCGCTCTGAGCGGCGACACAAAGCACCATCCCACCAACAGGACGGACATTTTTCGTGAAGACTCTCTACACCGCCGAGGCGCTTGCCTCCGGCGAAGGCCGTGACGGCACCGCACGCAGCAACGACGGCAAGCTGGCCGTGGACCTGGCCAGCCCCGTGGAGCTGGGCGGCAGCGGCCGCGGCACCAACCCTGAACAGCTTTTCGCCGCCGGGTACGCCGCCTGCTTCCACTCAGCACTGCGCCTGGTGGGCCGCAAGGCAGGTGCCGACCTCACCGATTCAGCCGTTGCGGCGAAAGTCCACCTGGGACAGTTGGACGGCGGAACAGGATTCGGGCTGGCCGCCGAACTGGAAATCGCCCTCCCGGCGCTGGACCTTTCCACCGCCGAGGAACTGGTGGCCAAGGCGCATGAAGTGTGCCCCTACTCGAACGCCACCCGGGGCAACATCAACGTCGACATCAAGATCTTGGAGTACGCAGCATGAGCACAGCACTTGCCACCACCACCCGTGAAATCCGCCTGGCCTCGCGCCCCGTGGGCCGTCCCTCCAGCGACAACTTCGAACTCGCCGAGTCCCCGCTGCCCGCCCTCGAGGACGGCCAGATCCTGGTCCGGAACCTCTTCATGTCGGTCGACCCCTATATGCGGGGCCGGATGAATGACGTGAAGTCCTACTCCGCGCCGTTTGCCGTGGGCAAAGCGCTCGACGGCGGTGCGGTAGGCGAGGTGATCGCTTCCCGCTCGTCGGTACACAAGGAGGGCGACGTCGTCGTTCATTCCCTCGGCTGGCGGGAGTACGCCGTGGTTGACGGCGCTGCCGCCACCCCGGCCCGCACGGACCTGGCCCCGGCTTCCGCCTTCCTTGGCGCCCTGGGCATGACCGGGCTGACCGCCTACTCCGGCCTCTTGAAGGTCGCCGAATTCAAGCCGGGGGACGCTGTGTTCGTCTCCGGTGCCGCCGGCGCGGTGGGCTCCCTGGTGGGCCAGATCGCCAAGGCCATGGGCGCCTCCCGCGTGATCGGCTCCGCCGGTTCGCCGGCCAAGGTGGCCCGGCTCCTGGAGCTCGGTTTCGACGCAGCCTTCGACTACCACGATGGTCCCGTGCTGGAACAGCTGAAGAAAGCCGCAGGCCCCGCAGGCATCGACGTCTACTTCGACAACGTCGGCGGCGAACACCTCGAGGCCGCCCTGGCAGTCCTTAACGTCGGCGGACGGGTGGCAATGTGCGGTGCCATCGCGCAGTACAACTCCACCGAACCGACGCCGGCGCCCCACAACCTGATGCAGGCCATCGGCAAGCAACTGACGCTCCGCGGCTTCCTGGTAGGTGGCCAGCGGCAGCACGCGGCGGAGTTCGCAGAGAAAATGTCCGGCTGGCTGGCTGACGGCACCGTGCGCTACGACGAGACGATCGTGGACGGCCTGGAGAACGCGCCGCAGGCGTTCATGGATCTCCTGGACGGTGCGAACACCGGAAAGATGCTCGTCCGGCTGTTGCCCGGCGGTCACAACTAAAGAACCAATAGCCGTAGGGGCGCCTCCTTTGGGGGCGCCCCTACTGCTTGGTAACAACTTGTAAACAATCTCCGGGGTCAGGTTCCGACGTGCTATGGGGACGTGGCGCAGGCCACTAAAGTAAGTGGCATCAGTGCGCTCCGGCGCAGTGCTGCGTGCCTTCAGTGAAAACAGAATTTCAGCGCCGAAACGGACACTCATTGAATTCCAGCCCGTAGTGCCACTCGCATCATCCCTGGAGGAAAATTGAAGAAATCACTGCGTGCCGGCTTCAAGCGCGGTTCAATGGCCGGTGTGGCCACCCTCGGTGCGTCCGCCTTGCTGCTGACCGGCTGCGGGGCCGCCCCGTCCGCGTCCGGCCCCTCGGGTTCGGCCACCGCCTCGGACTACACCGCCTGCATGGTGTCCGACTCCGGTGGATTCGACGACAAGTCGTTCAACCAGTCCGGCTACGAGGGACTGCAGGGCGCCGTCAAGGACCTCGGCATCCAGGAAAAGCACGTCCAGTCCAAGGCTGACACCGACTACGACCCCAACCTCCGCTCCATGGTCCAGCAGGGCTGCAAGCTGACCGTGACCGTCGGTTTCCTGCTCGGCGATGCCACCAAGTCCATCGCGACGGCCAACCCGAACAGCCACTTCGCGATCATCGACTACAACGACCCCACGTTCCCCAAGAACGTCAAGCCGATCGTCTATGACACGGCCCAGGCTGCATTCCTTGCCGGCTACCTGGCAGCAGGCACCTCCAAGACCGGAAAGGTCGCAACCTTCGGCGGCATCAACATTCCCACCGTCACTATCTTCATGGACGGCTTCGCCGACGGCGTGAAGTACTACAACCAGAAGAAGGGTAAGAACGTCCAGCTCATCGGCTGGGACAAGGACAAGCAGGACGGTACCTTCGTCGGCGACTTCAAGCAGGTGGATAAGGGCAAGGTCCTGACCCAGGGCTTCCTTGACCAGGGCGCAGACATCGTCCTCCCCGTGGCCGGACCAGTCGGCGGCGGCGCGGGCAGCGCGATCCTCGACGCCAAGTCCAAGGGCAAGGACGCCAAGCTCATCTGGGTTGACTCCGATGGCTACCTGACCGCCACGGACTACAAGTCCGTGATCCTCTCCTCCGTCCAGAAGACCATGTCCACCGCCGTGGAGACGGTCATCAAGGACGACAAGGACGGCAAGTTCGACGCCTCGCCCTACATCGGAACCCTTGCAAACGGCGGCGTGGCCCTGGCTCCGTTCCACGACCTCGATTCCGCCGTGCCGGCGGACCTGAAGAGCGAACTGGACCAGCTCAAGAAGGACATTATCTCCGGCACCGTCAAGGTCGAGTCGAAGTCCAGCCCCACCAAGTAAGCATTCGAACCGCGGGGCGCGCTGCCCTTCCGCCGTTACCCCGGCCGGAGGGCAGCGCGTTCTGTTTTGCTGGCAACGCAAGATCGCCAGCGCCATGCCGGCGGCCCTTTTTCCCGCCTGCCCGCCCTGCCCAGGAACCACCCGTGACACTAGGCTGGGACTACCCGCTGCCTTGCCGCCGACAGCGCGCCGGAGCAGATCCATACACACACAGATTGGTTGGGGTTTTGAAACTCGAACTGAAGGGGATCACGAAGCGATTCGGGTCCCTGGTAGCCAATGACCACATCGATTTGGTCGTCGAACCGGGGCAGGTGCACTGCCTCCTGGGAGAGAACGGCGCAGGCAAATCCACCCTGATGAACGTGCTCTACGGCCTGTACGATCCGACCGAAGGTGAAATCCTGGTCGATGGCAAGCCCGTCGTCTTCAAAGACCCCGGCGAGGCCATGGCGGCCGGCATCGGAATGGTCCACCAGCACTTCATGCTCATCCCGGTCTTCAGCGTTGCCGAGAATGTGGCGCTGGGCAATGAGACCACCAAAGCCGCCGGCCTGCTCAACCTGGAAGCCACGCGAGAGAAAATCCGCCGCATCTCGGACCAGTACGGGTTCGACGTCGACCCCGATGCCATGGTGGAGGACCTGCCGGTGGGCGTCCAGCAGCGGGTCGAGATCATCAAGGCACTGGTTCGCGATGCCGAGGTGCTCATCCTCGACGAGCCCACCGCCGTGTTGACGCCGCAGGAGACCGATGAACTCCTGGACATCATCCGGCAGTTGAAGCGCGACGGTAAGTCGATCGTCTTCATCTCCCACAAACTGCGTGAAGTCAAAGCCATCTCCGACACCATCACGGTCATCCGCCGCGGCAAGGTGGTGGGGCAGGCGGACCCCAGTGCTTCCCCCACCGAACTGGCGTCCGCCATGGTGGGCCGCACCGTGAGCCTGACACTCGACAAGGCACCGGCGGAGACCGGCGAGGTGACCTTCAAGGTCCGCAACCTGACCGTGACGGACCACAACGGCCAGCACGTGGTCGATAACCTGTCATTCGACATCGCCAAGGGCGAAGTGCTTGCCATCGCGGGAGTGCAAGGCAACGGCCAGACGGAGCTGACCGAGGCGATCCTCGGCGTGCAGCCGCACGTGGCCGGGTCCATCACGCTCGACGGCGAGGAATTGTTGGGCAAGAGCGTCAAGCATGTGCTCGGCGCGGGCGTGGGCTTCGTCCCCGAGGACCGCACCCTTGACGGCCTGGTGGGCACATTCACCATCTCCGAGAACATGATCCTGGACCTTTACGACAAGGCACCCTTCGCCCGCGGCGTGGGGATGAAGCCGGGCGTCATCGCGGAGAACGCCGCCAGGAAGGTCGAGGAATTCGATGTCCGCACGCCTTCCGTATCGGCCGCGGTGGGCACCCTCTCCGGCGGCAACCAGCAGAAGGTCGTCCTGGCCCGTGAGCTCTCCCGGCCGCTCCGCCTGTTTATCGCTTCGCAGCCCACGCGTGGGCTTGACGTCGGCTCGATCGAATTCGTCCACAAGCGCGTCATCGCCGAACGTGACCACGGAACGCCGGTCATGATCGTGTCCACGGAACTTGACGAAGTACTACAGCTGGCAGACCGGATCGCGGTGCTCTACCGCGGCCGGCTGGTGGGGATCGTACCGGCCACCACCTCCCGCGACGTACTGGGCCTGATGATGGCCGGTGTGCCGGCCGCGGAAGCCGAAGTCAACGCCTCCGCCCATGCTTCCGGCGCAACGGCCGCACCGACGGTATCGGAGCCTGCCGGCCACGAAGGAGAATCCCATGTCTGAGAAGACAACCCCGGAACCGCAGGCCACAGGCCACAACGGCGGCCAGGAGCCCGCCCCGGCCCAGGTGCCCGGCGGCACCACCTCCGAGGCCGTCGCCTCCGACGTCGTGCTGGACACCGCCGGCGGCCAGATGCCTCCGTCCGCCGTTCCGGCGGCCACCCAGCTTCGCGGCCGGGACCACCGGGACGGCGGCGGATCCGTCCTGCACCAGGTCTTCACCGGCAACGCCATGGTCTCCTTCCTCTCCGTGCTGCTGGCCATCGTGCTCGGCGGCATCCTGATGGCGGTGACCAACCCCAAGGTCGCCGTCACGGCCGGCTACTTCTTCGCGCAGCCCGGAGACCTCCTGACCGAGGTGATCCGTCCCTATACCGCCCTGGTGCAGGGGTCCATCTTCAACTGGGCCGGCGCCGACCTGGCCGCCCAGCTGTACCCGATCACCGAGACCCTCACGGTCGCAACTCCGCTGGTCTGTGCCGGGCTCGGCGTCGCGCTGGCGTTCCGCGCCGGCCTGTTCAACATCGGTGCCCAGGGGCAGATCATCTTCGGCGCGCTCTTCGGCGCCTACGTCGGCTTCGCATGGCACCTGCCCATCGGCCTGCACCTGCTGGTCGTCATCCTCGCCGGCCTTATTGGCGGCGCGGTCTGGGGCGGCGTCGTGGGCCTGCTGAAGGCGCGGACCGGCGCGCACGAGGTGATCGTGACCATCATGCTCAACTACATCGCCAACTTCCTGCTGCTCTTCCTGCTCACCACCCCTGCTTTCCAGCGCAAGGGTTCCACCAACCCGATCTCCCCGTTCCTTGACTCCACCGCGTTGTTCCCCGAACTGCTCGGTCCACAGTTCCGCCTGCACGCCGGCTTCCTGGTCGCCATAGCGGCCACCGCCTTCGTCTGGTGGCTGCTGAACCGCTCCACGATCGGTTTTGAGTTCCGCGCCGTTGGGGCGAACCCGAGCGCGGCCCGTACCGCCGGCATCAACGTAGCCCGCAGCACCATCCTGGTGATGGCGATCGCCGGTGCGCTGGCCGGCCTGGCCGGCGTGGCGCAGGTGTCCGGCACGGAAAAGTACCTTTCCGGCGGTGTCGCTGCCTCCATCGGTTTTGACGCCATCACTGTCGCACTGCTGGGACGCTCCACGCCGTGGGGAACCTTCTTTGCGGGCCTGCTGTTCGGCGCCTTCCGCGCCGGCGGTGTGGCAATGCAGGCGCAGACACAGACCCCCATCGATATTGTGCTCGTCATCCAGTCCCTGATCGTGCTGTTCATCGCAGCACCGCCGCTGGTCCGTGCGATATTCGGACTCAACCCCCATAAGAAGAACACCACCACAAGTGGGACCGCCGGTTCGCGTACCGGCGGCGTCAAGAGCGGAGCGGCAGCATGAGCGCCACCACACAATCTCCTGCCAACAAACAACCCGGCACCGGGAAGGCCGCCGGAGCCAACCGTGCCGGAGGCGGGGCAGGGACAACGGAACTTGTGAGCTGGAAGGCCGGCGTCGGCCTGGGCCTCCTCGCCATCCTGGGCACCGTGCTGTTCGGGTTCCTGGCCAACACCAAATCTGCCGGGTTCCGGATCGCCGAAGCCCGGGAGCCGAACGCCTCCTCCACCGCAGCATGGATCACCCTGGCCGTGGCGCTGGCGGCCGCCGCCTATGTCGGCTACCGCTGGATCAGCCAGCGCCGCGAGGGCGGGGGAGTGGACCGGTGGATTCCCGCAACCACCATCGCTGTCGTCGTCGTCCTGGGCCTCGCGGCACTCGGCGTTGCCCAGGTGGAGAAGATCACCGTTCCCTCGATGGTCTTCGGCTGGATCTGCGCGGTCCTGCTGCTTGCCCTGGCAGGGTACGCCATCCTGCTGACCGTGCAGCGGCGGCGCACTCCCGGATGGCTGGGCGGACTCTTCGCCGTCGTCTTCCTGGTTGGGTTCATGATCTGGATCGTCGCCGGCGGCCGTGACCCCGAACCCTCCATTTCCCTCGGCGGCCTGATGGCAGGTGCGGTGACGCTCGCCGTACCCCTGGTGTTCGGCTCATTGTCCGGCGTGCTGTGCGAACGGGCCGGCGTGGTCAACATCGCCATCGAAGGCCAGCTCCTGCTTGGTGCGTTCTCCGCCGCCGTCGTCGCAACCGTGACCGGCAATGTCTACGTGGGGCTCATCTCCGCGGCCGTTGCCGGTGCACTCGTGTCCCTGGTCCTGGCCGTGGTGAGCATCAAGTACCTCGTCAACCAGATCATCGTCGGAGTGGTCCTCAACGTCCTGATCAGCGGCCTCACCAGCTTCCTGTTCTCCACCCTGCTCACGGCGGACCCGGAACACCTGAACAAGCCCGGCCGGCTCCAGGCAGTGGATATCCCGTTCCTCGCCGACATCCCGATCATCGGACCCATCCTGTTCCGGCAGTCCGTGGTGGGCTACCTCATGTACGTGGCCGTGATCGTGGTCTACGTCGGGCTGTTCCACACCAAATGGGGCCTTCGGGTGCGTGCCGTCGGCGAACACCCCCAGGCGGCGGACACCGTGGGCATCAACGTGAACCGGACACGTTTCATCAACGTCCTGATGGGCGGCGCGATCGCCGGAATCGGCGGTTCGTTCTTCACCCTGGTGTCGGTAGACGCGTTCAGCAAGGACATGTCCGGCGGCCGCGGCTACATCGCCCTTGCCGCCATGATCTTCGGGCGCTGGAATCCCATCGGGGCCTTCCTTGCCGCCCTGCTCTTCGGGTTCGCCGACAACCTTCAGAGCATCATCACGATCATTGGCTCGCCCGTGCCCAGCCAGTTCATGGCGATGCTGCCCTACGCCCTGACCGTCATCGCCGTGGCGGGCCTGGTGGGACGGTCCAGGCCGCCCGCGGCCGACGGCATCCCGTACGTCAAGGGATGATCGCCGTGGACAATACACCGCCTGTGGACTGGGCAGCCCTTGAGGCCGCCGCGGCCGCCGCCATGAAGAATGCCTACGCCCCGTATTCAAAGTTTCCGGTGGGCGCCGCGGCCCTGACGGATGACGGCCGGATTGTCAGCGGCTGCAACGTTGAGAACGCCAGTTACGGGCTGACCCTCTGCGCGGAGTGCGTCCTGGTGGGAGAACTGCAGATGACCGGCGGCGGGCTGCTGAGGGCTTTCTACTGTGTGGACGGGGAGGGCACCGTCCTCATGCCCTGCGGCCGGTGCCGGCAGCTGCTGTACGAATTCAGCGCCCACGGCATGCAATTGATGACCGGCCAAGGCATCAGAACCATGGACCAGGTGCTGCCCGACGCCTTTGGTCCCCAACACCTCGAGGAGACCCGGTGACCGACACCAAAGCCGAAGCATTCGACGCCGTGGATATCATCCGCATCAAGCGGGACAAAGGCACCCTGAGCCCCGACCAGATCGATTGGACCATCGACGCCTACACGCGCGGAGCCATTGCCGATGAACAGATGGCGGCACTGAACATGGCCATCCTGCTCAACGGCATGGACCGGGCGGAAATTGCCCGCTGGACCGCCGCCATGATCGCCTCAGGGGAGCGAATGGACTTCTCCAGCCTCAGGCGCGCGGACGGCGGCCTGAAGTACACCACGGACAAGCACTCCACCGGCGGCGTGGGGGACAAGATCACCTTGCCGCTGGCCCCGCTCGTGGCAGTGTTCGGCGTCGCCGTCCCGCAGCTTTCCGGCCGCGGCCTGGGCCACACCGGCGGCACCCTGGACAAGCTCGAGTCGATTCCAGGGTGGCGCGCCAACCTGACCAACAGTGAGATCCTGGCCCAGCTCCAGGACGTCGGGGCAGTGATCTGCGCAGCCGGTGCAGGCCTGGCCCCCGCGGACAAGAAGCTTTACGCGCTGCGTGACGTGACCGGCACCGTGGAAGCCATCCCGCTCATCGCCTCGTCCATCATGAGCAAGAAGATCGCCGAGGGCACGGGCTCGCTGGTACTGGATGTCAAGGTGGGCAGCGGAGCGTTCATGAAGGATGAGTCCCGGGCCCGGGAACTGGCCGAGACCATGGTGGCCCTGGGCAAGGACGCCGGGGTCAACACGGTGGCGCTGCTGACCAACATGAACACGCCGCTGGGCCTCACAGCCGGCAACGCTATCGAGGTCGAGGAGTCCGTGGAGGTCCTCGCCGGCGGCGGCCCGGAAGACGTGGTGGAGTTGACCGTCCGGCTCGCCGAAGAGATGCTCGCCGCTGCAGGAGTGCACGACGCCGACCCCGCCGCCGCGCTCAGGGATGGCCGCGCCATGGATGTCTGGAACCGGATGATCTCCGCCCAGGGAGGCGATCCGCATGCCGCCCTGCCGGTGGCCACTGAATCCGACGTCGTCTACGCCCCCGCGGACGGGGTGCTGGTGGAGCTCGACGCCCTGGCCGTCGGTGTCGCCGCCTGGCGGCTGGGGGCAGGCCGTGCCCGCAAGGAGGATGCCGTCCAGGCCGGGGCGGGGGTGCGGATGCACGCCAAACCCGGTGCCACCGTCCGGGCCGGGGAGCCCTTGATGACCCTGCTCACGGACACTCCGGACCGGTTCGCCCGCGCCCGGGAAGCACTCGAACACGCGGTGGTCGTCGCACCGGATGGTTCGCGGCCCGCCCAGCAGTTGATCATCGACCGCATAGCATAGGGACCCATGCAGGCCATCAACGACTTCATCCTCGCCGCAGCCGGACAGCCCTGGGTGCTGGTCCTGGTGCTGGCGTGCTGCATCATTGACGGCTTCTTCCCGCCCGTGCCCAGCGAATCCGTGGTGGTGGGCCTCGCCGCCGTCGCCGCCACCGCGGATGTTCCCAATCCCCTGCTTCTGGCGGGGGTGGCTGCCGCGGGCGCTTTCGTAGGCGACAATATTGCCTACCTCCTGGGCCGGCGGGTGGGCACCACCCGCTGGGCCTGGATGCGCGGACCGCGGATGCAGGCCGCCTTCCGCTGGGCGGGCCGTGAACTGCGCAAGCGGCCGGCCTCGCTGATCCTGGTGGCCCGGTTCGTTCCCATCGGCCGGGTGGCGGTCAACCTGACGGCCGGTGTTACCCACTATCCGCACCTGCGGTTTGTTGGCCTGACAGTTCTCTCCGCAAGCCTGTGGGCCGGATACTCCGTGACGATCGGGCTGTTTTTCGGCCAATGGTTCGAGAACAACCACGTCCTGGGCGCTGCGATCGCCATCATTTGTGCCGTAGCCCTGGGCATCCTGGTGGACCTGGTGATCAACAAATTACGCGGTAAGCCCAACGTGGTGGAACGGATCCGGGAACCCGGGACCTGAGCCCCGCGTTTAAACGGATAATTCCGGCACGGGGGCGTAGCGGACTGCGTCCCCGCCATGGGACACTTAGGAACGATTTCCGCTATGGCTGCGGCGCTTTGGCCGTGCCATTTTTTTACAGGAGCCACACCGCGTGGAGTTTATTAATGAGGCCGTGCTCCATGCAGCGGGTCAGTGGTGGATCTACCCCGTGCTGCTGGTGTTCTTCTTCGTGGACGGCTTCGCCATGGTGGTCCCCAGTGAGACGCTCATCGTGGCACTGGCAGCTTTCTCGCGGCACAGCGGCGAACCCAATCTCTGGATCCTTGGCCTGACGGCCCTGGTCGGCGCGATCTGCGGCGACAACATGGCCTACATGCTCGGCCGAAAGATCGGACTGGACCGGTGGGCGTGGATGCGCCGGCCCAAGGTGCGGAAAGTCTTCGCCTGGGCCCGTTACGAGCTCGAAAAGCGCGGAGCGGTACTCATCTTCACCGCCCGCTACATCCCCTGGGGCCGGGTGGCCGTCAACTATGTGGCCGGCAGCACCGGGTTCTCGCACCGCAGGTTCTTCGTCTTCGACGCCTTTGCCTGCGTGACGTGGGTGGGCTACTCCCTGGGCATCGGGCTGCTGGCCAGCTCGTTCCCCTGGCTGCACCACAACCCGCTCCTGAGCGCCGGCATCGCCGTCGTGTTCGCGATTGTCCTGGGCGTCGTGATCGACCATGCCCTCCGATGGTGGCACAAACGGCTGGGGCGCCACGATGCGCCCGAGGCTGACGCCGAGGTGGACGGATGGGCCGAAAACGCCTCCGGCCAGGAAGGACGGCCCGGGACCCGGCCCCTTACGGTGCCATCGGCGGATGCGGGTCCCGCAGCCAAGTAGCGGCTGGCTTTGAACCCCGCCCCACCCTAAGGTGGGAACGTGACTGAGCCCATTCTTGACGCTGCCCCTGCCATTGATTTCGACCTGAAGAGCCTGCCCAAGGTTTCCCTTCACGACCATTTGGACGGGGGACTCCGTCCGGCCACGATTATCGAACTGGCGGAAGCCGTGGGGCACACCCTCCCCTCGACGGACCCGGTTGCCCTGGGCGAGTGGTTCCGCGAATCCGCCGACTCCGGTTCCCTGGTCCGCTACCTGGAAACTTTCGACCACACCGTGGCCGTGATGCAGACCTACGACGGCCTGTTCCGCGTGGCCAAGGAGTTCGTCGAGGACCTGGCGGACGACGGCGTGGTTTACGGCGAGGTCCGGTGGGCGCCGGAGCAGCACCTGCAGAAGGGGCTCAGCCTGGATGAAGCCGTGGAAGCGGTCCAGGACGGCCTGGAAGCCGGCGTCGAAGCCGTGTCGGAGACCGGCCGGGAGATCCAGGTGGGCCAGCTGATCACCGCCATGCGCCACGCCGACCGCGGCCAGGAAATTGCCGAACTCGCCGTGCGCCATCGCAACCAGGGCGCAGTCGGCTTTGACATCGCAGGTGCGGAGGACGGCTTCCTGCCCAGCCGCTTCAAGGACGCCTTCACCTACCTGGCCCAGCACAACTTCCCCGTCACGGTGCACGCCGGCGAGGCTGCGGGGCTGGAAAGCATCCAGTCCGCACTGGTGGACGGGCGGGCGCTCCGACTGGGACACGGCGTCCGGATCGCCGAGGACATCATGGTGGAATTCGACGATGACGACGAGGCCGGCGACACCGTCGGACTGGTTACCCTCGGTGACCTCTCCAGCTGGGTCCGTGACCGCGGCATTGCCCTGGAAATCTGCCCGTCCTCCAACCTCCAGACCGGAGCGATCGCCGAATTCGGCGAGGGCATCGAGAGCCACCCGCTGGACATGCTGTACCAGCTGGGCTTCAACGTCACCATCAACACCGACAACCGGCTGATGAGCGGCGTCACGCTGACGGACGAGTTCAACCTGCTGGTTGAGACGTTCGACTACGACCTCGACGACCTGCTGGAGCTGACCCTGAACGCCGCCGAGGCATCCTTCCTGCCCCTGGAGGAGAAGGAAGCGCTGGTGGAGTACATCAACGACGCCTACGCCAACCTTGGCTGAACAGGATCCTCCTGCCGGCAGCTCCGCCACCGCGGAGCTGCTGGAAACGATTGCCCGGTTGCGCGTGCACTGCCCTTGGATGGGGGCCCTGACGCACGCCTCGCTGGTGGAGTACCTCCTCGAGGAGGCCTACGAAGTGGCTGAGACCATCGAGGAAGGCCATCCAGACGCCGAACTCCAAGGCGAGCTCGGTGACGTCCTCCTCCAGGTGGTGCTGCACGCCCGCCTTGCGGAGGAACGCGGGGCGTTCACGTTCGACGACGTCGCGCGCGGACTGGCTGCCAAAATGGTCCGCCGGAACCCGCACGTCTTCCGGCCCGACGGTTCGCTGCAGGACAGCTTCCCTGCCACCGTGGCGGAAATCGAGCAGACGTGGGACGCGGTCAAACGGGCCGAACGCCCGGAGCGGCGCCATGCCTTCGAGGGAATCCCTGCTGCCCTCCCGGCGCTGGCCAAGGCGCAAAAATCGCTGGACCGTGCAGCCCGGGCCGGCCTCGGACTGCCCGACGGGGTTCCGGTTCCCGAAAGCGAGGAAGAACTGGGAACCCTGTTGCTCGCCGTCGTGCGTTCCGCCCGGGACCGCGGCATGGACGCCGAGCGCGCCCTCCGTACCGCCGTACGCCGCTACCACGGCGACCAAGCGGCATCATGACGTCCGGGCCTTGACCGGTTTGAGTAACCCGGAGCACTCTCGACTACGCTAGTCCCTGACGAGTACGTCGAGTTTTCTGCCTGATTCCCCCCGTTAATCGCCCATAAGGAGCAAATTCATGGCGCTTATCGATGCCATCCACGCCCGCGAGATCCTTGATTCCCGCGGCAACCCCACCGTTGAAGTTGAAGTCCTGCTGTCGGACGGCCAGATCGGCCGCGCCGCAGTTCCCTCCGGTGCATCCACCGGTGAGCACGAAGCCGTTGAACTGCGCGACGGCGACAAGGGCCGCTACCTCGGCAAGGGCGTGCAGAAGGCCGTCGACGCCGTGATCGACCAGATCGCCCCCGCCCTGACCGGCTTCGACGCCACCGACCAGCGCAGCATCGACCAGGCCATGCTGGACCTGGACGGCACCCCCAACAAGGGAAAGCTCGGCGCCAACGCCATCCTGGGCGTCTCCCTGGCCGTCGCCAACGCTGCCGCAGCGTCCGCCGACCTGCCCCTCTACAAGTACCTGGGCGGCCCGAACGCCCACGTCCTGCCCGTGCCGCTGATGAACATCCTCAACGGTGGGTCCCACGCCGACTCAGACGTCGACATCCAGGAATTCATGATCGTCCCCATCGGCGCCGAAACCTTTTCCGAGGGCCTGCGCTGGGGCGTTGAGGTGTACCACAACCTCAAGTCCGTCCTGCAGGCCAAAGGCCTGTCCACCGGCCTGGGCGACGAGGGCGGCTTCGCCCCGAACCTGCCGTCCAACCGCGCGGCACTGGACCTGATCCAGGAAGCCATCAAGAACGCCGGCTACACCCCGGGCAAGGACATCGCCCTGGCCCTGGATGTCGCATCCTCCGAGTTCTTCAAGGACGGCGCCTACCAGTTCGAAGGCAAGGCCCTGTCCGCCAGCGAGATGAGCGCCTACTACGCCGAACTCGTTGCCGACTACCCGCTGGTGTCCATCGAGGACCCGCTGGACGAGAACGACTGGGAAGGCTGGAAGACCCTCACCGACGCCATCGGTGACAAGGTCCAGCTGGTGGGCGACGACCTCTTCGTCACCAACCCGTCCATCCTGCAGCGCGGCATCGACACCAAGACGGCCAACTCCCTGCTGGTCAAGGTCAACCAGATCGGTTCCCTGACCGAGACCCTGGACGCCGTCAGCCTGGCCCAGCGCGCCGGCTACACCACCATCACCTCGCACCGCTCCGGCGAAACCGAGGACACCACCATCGCCGACATCGCGGTGGCCACGAACGCCGGCCAGATCAAGACCGGCGCACCTGCGCGTTCCGAACGCGTTGCCAAGTACAACCAGCTGCTGCGCATCGAAGAGGAACTCGACGACGCCGCACGCTACGCCGGCCGAAGCGCCTTCCCGCGTTTCAAGGGCTAGTAACCGGCTAAACCCAGCGGCGGTGGCTATGGTTGGAAGACCATAGCCACCGCTGTTGTTTTCCGCAGCAATGGTCCCAGCAGTGTTTGTCCAGCACAGATAGTGGCGGCCCAGGGAGGCTGCGTTTCAGGAGTGTCATGGCTACCCGCCGCCCCAAAGTTCCCAAGGTCGCCCCCGCCCGTCCGGCAAAGGATACGGCCGACGACGGTACCTCCGGCGGGGCCGAGGTCATCCGGGCGGATTTCCGCCCGGCCAAGGCCGCTCCCGCAACAGGCGCGTCACCGGGGCATGGAAACGTCAGCCGCGCAACTGCAGGCCGGGCGGGCGGGAAGCCGGGGGAGGCCACCACGGCCAAGACGTCCGCCGGGCGCAAGGGCAGCAGTGCCGCTGACGGCAGCAGCGCCCACGCCCCCGACGACGAGCAGCATCCCGTCCCCGCGAAAGCCTTCTCCGGCCGCATGCTCGCCCTGGCTGTGGTGATGGTGGCCATCACCATCATGCTGGCGCCGACCGTGAAGATCTTCTTCGACAAAAAGGCCGAAATTGATGCGCTGAACGCCGATATCGCCGCCCGTCAGGCGGAAGGCGACGCCCTTCGGCAACAGGTGTCAAGGTGGCAGGACCCCAACTACGTCAAGCAGCAGGCCCGCGACCGCATTAACATGGTTATGCCGGGCGAAACCGGCTACTGGGTTTTTGGCAGCGATGAGCCGGCCGGAGAAAGCAGTAGCCCCGCCGGCGCAACAGCACAAGACCCCGCCGATCTGCCGTGGGTGGATTCCCTGTGGGAGTCCATCAGGCGCGCGGCCACAGACTGAACCGCACAGGAAGGACGGCCCGCGACAATGGAACACAGCACGGCAGCCGCCCGGGACGAATCCCGCCAACCGACAGCACACGACCTTGACGTACTGAGCAGGCAGCTGGGACGTCCTGTTCGGGACGTCGTGGAAATTCCGGCGCGGTGCGTCTGTGGCAACCCGCTCGTTGCCGCGACCGCCCCCCGGCTCAGCAACGGAACCCCGTTCCCCACTACCTTCTACCTGACGCACCCGGTGATCACCTCCGCGGTTTCCAGGCTGGAAGCCGCAGGTGTCATGAATGAGATGAATGACCAGCTCGCCGGGGACCCCGGACTCGCGGCAGCCTACCGCTTGGCCCATGACGAATACCTGGCCGCCCGGAATGCGATCGGCGAGCGTTCCGGCATCGGCCCGGTGCCGGAAATTGACGGCGTCTCGGCCGGAGGCATGCCCGTACGCGTCAAGTGCCTGCACGTCCTGGTGGGCCACTCCCTGGCGTCCGGTCCAGGCGTCAACCCGCTCGGCGACCAGGCCCTTGGACTGATCAGCGAGTGGTGGACGGCGGACAAGTGCTACTGCGATGGCGCCTGGGACAGCACCGGGGCAGCGCCGTCCCGGGATCTCAGCCGCCACGGCCCCCAGGGCCTGCCGGACATTGTTGGCCGCCCCGCGCCCGTCCGAAAGCCTGCCCGCGACGCCGGGGTGGCGGAATGACGCGCGTCGCCGCCATCGACTGCGGCACCAACTCCATCCGGCTCCTGATCGCGGATATCGACCGCAGCAACGCCGGCGCGGCCCTGACCGACGTCGTCCGGGAAATGCGCGTGGTCCGGCTCGGTGAAGGCGTGGACGCCACTGGCGAACTGGCTCCGGAAGCGCTGGAACGCACATTTGCCGCCGCCGCTGACTATGCCCGCCTGATCCGTGAGCACGGGGCGGAGCGGACCCGGTTCGTCGCGACGTCGGCAAGCCGCGACGCCCGCAACCGGGCTGTCTTCGTGGACGGCATCCGGGACCTGCTGGGAGTCGAACCGGAGGTCATTTCCGGCGACGAGGAAGCGGCCTTGTCCTTCGCCGGCGCCAGCAGCGTGCTGCCCATCCTTGACGGCCACGAAGTCCTCGTGGTCGACCTCGGCGGCGGAAGCACCGAATTTGTCCTCGGTACCGCCTCAGGGGTCACTGCCGGCAAATCCGTGGACATCGGCTGCGTTCGCCTCACGGAGCGGCACCTGCGTGACGATCCGCCCACCGCCGAACAGGTGGCGGCCGCCGAAGCCGACGTCGACGCCGCCATCGCCCGCGCCGGACACGACGTGCCGCTGGAACGCGCCACCGCCGTCGTCGGGGTGGCCGGATCTGTCACCACCATCACCGCGCATGCCCTCCGCCTTCCCGAATACTCGCCGGACGCCATCCACGGCGTTGAGCTGCCCATCGCGGATGTCAGGGCTGCTGCCGGCGACCTGCTCGAGATGACCCGGGCCCGACGCGCGGAGCTGCCTTACATGCACCCGGGTCGGGTGGATGTCATTGGCGCCGGGGGACTGGTGTGGCGCCGCATCCTGGAACGGATGGGGACGCTGACCGGCGGCAGGATCACCTCCGCCACCGCGAGCGAGCACGACATCCTTGACGGCATCGCCCTGAGCATCGGCTAGTCCCATGCAGTCCACCCCCGCTCCGACCCCGCCTGCACGCCGGGCCGCCGCCGCCCTCGTCGCTGTCCTGCTGGCAGCGTGCTGCCTGTGTGCCGGCCTCTTTACCGCCCCCGAAGCCAAGGCCGACGATTGGCGCGACAAAGAATACTGGCTGGCAGATTCCGGCATCACCAAGGCCTGGGAGGTTTCCAAGGGCGCCGGGGTCAAGGTGGCCGTCATCGACAGCGGCATCGATGCCCAGCACCCGGACCTCAAGGGTGCGGTCACCGGCGGCTACGACGCGTCCGGCTCGGGCCAGCCAGACGGCCAGAAGAGCGTCGGCTCCAAGCCCGAACACGGCACGCTGGTGGCCACCATGCTGGCAGGCCGCGGGCACCAGCCGGCCACTGCCTCACCGAGCCCCAGCCCCAGCCCCGGGCCAGCGGGCACGCCGCCGGACGGCATCATGGGAGTGGCGCCGGAAGCGCAGCTCCTCTCCGTTTCCACCTGGCTGGGTTCACCAAATCCCTCCGGCAAGAGCGACCAGGACCAGATTCCCGAAGCCGTCCGCTGGGCAGTGGACAACGGTGCCAAGGTGATCAACATTTCGCTCGGCAGCACAACACCCCAGTGGCCGCAAAGCTGGGACGCGGCATTCCTGTACGCCGAACAAAAGGACGTGGTCATCGTGGCCGCCGCCGGTAACCGCGTGGGCGGCAACACCCAGGTGGGCGCCCCCGCAACCATCCCGGGCGTCCTAACCGTCGCAGGCCTGGACCGCAAGAACACGGCCAGCGTGGATGCATCCTCACAGGGGATCAGCATCGGTGTGGCCGCGCCGGCGGAGAACCTGGTGGGCGGACTCCCCGGCGGGAGCTACGCGGAGTGGGCCGGAACGTCCGGCTCCACACCGATCGTTGCCGGGGTGGCCGCCCTGATCCGGTCCAAGTGGCCGGACATGAGTGCCGAGCAGGTGATCAACAGGATTGTCTCGACGGCGAAGGATGCCGGGCCGCCCGGCAAGGATCCGCTGTACGGCTATGGAATCCTCAACGCGGAGGCGGCGCTCAAGGCCGACGTCCCGGAAGTGTCGGTGAACCCGCTGGGCACCATTGCCGAATGGATCCGGGTCCACCGGCGCGGGAACGCAGCACCGGCAACCCCGGTTCCCACCGCCACCCCGGTGCCCAGCGCCGCACCAACCCTTCCGGAGGCAACCGTCCCCGCCGCCAAGGCTCCCTCGCAGCGCGACAGTGCCATCGGAGCCGCCGTCGTGATCGGTTTCTCCGCCCTGTTTCTGGCAATTATCGCGGCAGCCGCCTTCCAGCTCAGGAGGGCTTCCCGCAACCCGGCCCTGGCCAGGGAAGACCCGGACACCGGGGTGGTGGAACGGGTCAATCTGCCCCGGGAATCCCACGTTACGGACCGGCGACCAAGTTAGTGAAGATTTTCACAAACTGCGCTATCCTTAAACTATGGCAACCACCCCACAGCTCCAGGACCGTCCCAGGGTACTCGTCGTCGGCGGCGGGTACGTCGGCCTGTACGTAGCACTGAAACTGCAGAAGAAGATCGCGAATGCCGGTGGCATCGTCACCGTCGTTGATCCCCTGCCCTACATGACTTACCAGCCCTTCCTTCCCGAAGTGGCCGGCGGCAACATTGAAGCCCGCCACGCGGTGGTTTCCCACCGCCAGCACCTCAAGCAGACCGAACTGATCCAGGGCCGCGTCACCTCGATCGACCACGTCAACCGGACGGCCGTGGTGGCACCTGCCGACGGCGGCGAGAACTTTGAAATTCCCTACTTCGACGTCGTCCTGGCAGCCGGCGCCATCACCCGCACGTTCCCCATCAAGGGCCTGGCGGACAAGGGCATCGGCCTGAAGACCATCGAAGAAGCCGTTGCCCTGCGCAACAAGCTGTTGGAGCGCATCGAAGTTGCCTCCACCATGACGGACCCCGCTGCGCGCGCCAAGGCCCTCACCTTCGTGGTGGTTGGCGGCGGCTTCGCCGGGATCGAGTGCATCACCGAAATGGAAGACCTCGCCCGCGCCGCCGTTCGTAACAACCCGCGCGTCAAGCAGGAGGAAGTCCGCTTCGTCCTGGTCGAAGCCATGGGCCGCATTATGCCCGAGGTCACCGCCAAGCAGGCCGACTGGGTGGTGGAGCACCTCCGCAGCCGTGGCATCGAGGTCCTGCTGAACACGTCGCTGGACAGCGCCGAGGGCAGCCTGAAGCTCATCAACCTGCCGGACAAGACCCCCGCGCAGGAATTCGAAGCCGACACCCTGGTGTGGACTGCAGGGGTTCAGGCGAACCCCATGGTCCGTTCCACCGACTTCCCCCTCGAGCCGCGCGGCCGCGTCCGCGTCCTGCCGGACCTGCGCATCGCCGGCGACGAAGGCATCGTGGAGAACGCCTGGGCAGCCGGTGACATCGCCGCTGTTCCGGACCTCACCGGCAAGGGCCTCCCGGACGGCACCTGCGTCCCGAACGCCCAGCATGCCCTCCGCCAGGCCAAGCGCCTCGCGAAGAACCTCTGGGCTTCGCGGTGGGAAAAGCCGTTGGGGGACTACAAGCACAAGAACCTCGGTGCTGTGGCCGGCTTCGGCGAATGGAAGGGTGTTGCCAACATCAACCTCCTGGGCCGGATCGGCCTCAAGGGCGGTCTCGCCTGGCTGGCACACCGCGGCTACCACGGCCTGGCCATGCCCACCTTCGAGCGCAAGTTCCGCGTGATCCTGAACTGGATCATCAGCTTCTTTGCCGGCCGCGACACCACGCAGCTGCTGGACCTTGACAACCCGCGCGGCGCCTTCGTTGCTGCGGCCACCCCGGCCCCCAAGCCTGCGGCAGCACCGGCAGCCGTTCCGGCCGCCGGCTCCGGTTCATCGGCCACGCCCGCTCCCAAGGAAACGGTAGCGGCCAACGCCAAGTAGCGCGTCCGCACGCTTCATCACGTCCGACGGCGGCCGGCCCCGTTGCGGGG